>DATLUK010000219.1:0-2831 GCA_035533195.1 Acidimicrobiales bacterium
CTCACCGCTTTGACAGGCAAGGAAACGCCCGATGCTCATCATCCAGCGCCCCACCGTCGAGACCGTCGACGAGGAGGTCGGTAACCGCCAGCGGTTCGCCATCAGCCCCCTCGAGCCCGGCTTCGGCCACACCCTCGGAAATTCGCTCCGCCGCACCCTGTTGTCCTCCATCCCCGGAGCGGCTGTCACCCAGGTTCGGTTTGACGAGGCATTGCACGAGTTCACGACCCTGCCCGGGGTCAAGGAGGACGTCACGGATCTCATCCTCAACCTCAAGGACCTGGTCCTACGGGTGGACAGCGATGACCCGGTCACCGTCCGCCTGGACGCCCGGGGTCCGGCCTCGGTGACGGCAGGGGACATCCAGTTGCCCTCCGACGTCACCATCCTCAACACCGACCTGCCTATCGCCACCCTCAATGGCAAGGGCCGTCTGGCTGTGGACATCACCGTGGAGCGGGGCCGGGGCTACGTCTCCGCCGATCGGAACAAGCGCTCGTCGGTCATCGGTGTCATCCCGGTCGATTCCATCTTCTCCCCCGTGCGCCGGGTGGCCTTCAGCGTGGAGCCGACCCGGGTGGAGCAGTCGACCAACTTCGACCGCCTGGTCCTCGACATCGAGACCGACGGTTCCATCTCCCCCCGGGAGGCACTGGCCTCGGCCGGTGACACCTTGCGCTCGCTGGCCGGTCTGGTGGCCGACATGAGCGATAACCCCCAGGGCCTGGAGCTGGGCGACGTCGGCAGCATCACCAGCGGATCGCCCGATCTCGACCTGCTCATCGAGGACCTGGACCTCTCCGAGCGGCCCCGCAACTGCCTCAAGCGGGCCCAGATCAACACGGTGGGCGAGTTGGTGGAACGGACCGAGGATGACCTCCTCGCCATCACCAACTTCGGCCAGAAGTCTCTCGACGAGGTGCTGGTCAAGCTGGACGAGCGGGGCCTGTCGCTCCGGGGCAAGGAGGGATAGCCGTGCCGGCCACCCCCAAGAAGGGTCCCCGATTCGGCGGGGACTCCGCCCACCAGAAGGCCATGCTGGGCAACCTGGTCGCCTCCCTTATCGCGGCGGAGGCCCTGGTCACCACCGAGGCCAAAGCCAAGGCCCTGCGCCCGGTGGTGGAAAAGGTCGTGACCAAGGCCAAGAAGGCCGCCACCAGCGAGGAGCCGTCCCGCCGGGTGCACCTCCAGCGCGACGTGGTCTCCTTCATCCGGGACAAGGACATGGCCTTCAAGCTCTTCGATGAGATCGGCCCCCGCTATGTCGACCGCCCCGGCGGCTACACCCGGATCCTCAAGCTGGGCCCGCGTCACGGGGACAACGCCCCCATGGCGCGCATCGAGTTCGTCTAGACCGTCGCCCGGGCCGCTCCGGACCGCCGCCGGTGACCCTCTTCGGCCCGACTGACCCTGACCCACTGGACGTCGCCGCGCCGGTCCCAGCCGCGCCCATCGGCGACGGAGGCCCCGAAACAGACAGAGGGCCCGGAGGCGCCGAAGACGCCGCAGGCACGGTCCGCATCCGAATGAAGGTCGCCTACGACGGCAGCGGTTTCCGGGGTTTCGCGGCCCAGCACGGGGTCACCACGGTGGCCGGGGCACTGACCGACGCTCTGGATGCCGTCATCGGCCACCCGGTCCAGATCACCTGCGCCGGGCGCACCGACGCCGGGGTCCACGCCGCCGGCCAGGTCATCCACTTCGACCTGGACCCGGGTCGGGCCCGGCAGGCCCACGCCACCGCCACCCCCGACACCCTCGCCATCCGCCGGTCCCTCAACCGGATGCTGGCTCCGGCCGTGGTGGTGAGGGAGGCCGAGTTGGCCGCCCCCGGCTTCGATGCCCGCCGGTCGGCGCAGTGGCGGCGGTACCGCTATCTGGTCCTCAACCGGGAAGACCCCGATCCCTTCCTGGCCCCCACCTCCTGGCACGTCGAGGCGCCCCTGGACCTTCGGGCTATGCAGCTGTCGTGCGACCCCGTCCATGGGGAGCGTGACTTTGCCGCCTTCTGCCGCCAGCCCCCGGGCGACGGCTCCACCGTGCGCCGGGTGACCCGGGCCGAGTGGACTGTGCTGTCTGTCGCCCCTCCGGGGCGACGGGTCCGGCCCGGCCGAGGTGCGGAAGGCGACCGCTTGCTTTGCTTCGAGATCGTGGCCGGCGCCTTCTGCCACCAGATGGTCCGCTCGCTGGTCGGTACGATGGTCGACATCGGCAGGGGTCGTAAGACGGCCGGGGACATGGCCTGGATCCTCCGTTCCCTGGACCGGGCCAACGCCGGCAGCCCGGCCCCGCCCCAGGGCCTGTGCCTGGAGGAGGTGGGCTACCCGGCCCCGCCGGCCGCCTGACTTCCTCCGGCCCCGGGGCGCCGTTTGCCCGGAGCCACTTCCGCCCGTATCCTTGAGGGCCGGCCCGAGCGCCCTTCGGCGCGCTCGGCGGCCATTCCTTCGCAGCAGAGGTCTTCTTCAGTGCGCACGTTCTCTCCCAAGCCCGCCGATGTCCAGCGTTCCTGGCACGTGGTGGACGCCGATGGCCTGGTTCTGGGCCGCCTGGCCACCGAGGTGGCCTCCATCCTGCGCGGCAAGCGTAAGCCCACCTTCGCCCGCCACATGGACATGGGCGACCACGTCATCGTGATCAACGCCTCTCGGGCCGTGCTCACCAGTGACAAGGCGGACAAGAAGCTGGCCTATCGTCACTCCGGCTATCCCGGTGGCCTGCGCAGCCGGACCTACACCGAGATGATGGCCACCCGCCCCGAGGATGTCATCCGCAAGGCGGTCAAGGGCATGCTGCCCAAGGGCCCCCTCGGTGCCCAGACCCTGCGCAAGCTC
>DATLUK010000220.1:0-8377 GCA_035533195.1 Acidimicrobiales bacterium
CCGGACGTGTAGGTGTAGGCGGCCAGGATGATGAAGGCGATGATGAGGGGCAGGTCCTTGACGAACGAGCTCGACCCGTTGCCCAACCCCATGACCTGGAGCACGGACTGGATGCCCACCAGCTGCAGGGCGATGTAGGGCATCAGGGCCAGGATGCCGGTGAAGGCCACCGCCAGGGCCAGGCCGCGCGAGTTGAAGCGGCCCCGCACGAAGTCGGCCGGGGTGGCGTAGCCGTGACGGTGGGCCACCGACCACAACCGGGGCATCAGCACGAAGACGATCGGCCACACCAGGATGGTGTAGGCCACGGCAAACCAGCCCGACACCGCCCCCAGCGCGTACATGGCCCCGGGCACGGCTATGAAGGTGTAGGCGGTGTAGAGGTCGCCTCCCAGGAGGAACCAGGTGACCCATCCGCCGAAGCTGCGTCCGCCCAGGCCCCACTGGTCCAGGCTGTGCAGATCCCGCCGGCGCCAGCGCGCCGCGTAGAAGCCGAGACCGGTGACCACGGCAAAGAGGACGATGAAGACGGTCAGAGCGACACCATCGAGGCTCGTGCTCATCGGCTGGCACCTCCTGACACGGAGGCTGAAGCGGCGGCTGACATGGAGGGGCGCCGGCGGGTGATCAGCCGGTAGGCGATGGCCTGCAGGGCGGCGTTCACGATCACCCAGAGCATCGAGTACCAGTAGAAGAACGGGATGCCGCCGAGCGTCGGGCGGAGCCGGCTGTAGATACCGACCCAGAGCAGGCCCACCCCGGTCAGAGCCAGGACGAGCCCGGCTATCACGTAGGCGCTCGGCGGGGTGACCCCGGACCGAGCCGGCGAGCCTCCGGCATGGGCTGGATTGACAACCATCTTGCCTCCCTCCCTACGGGCCGTCCCCCCCGGGTCGAACCCGGTGCGAAAGCTAGTCCTGGGAGTGGTCCCCACCGCGGACGGACCCCTAAAGGGGGGCCCTGCGGCGGTCGATAACTACGTGTGACTTTGCCCCTGGTCCCCACCGCCACCCTCTCACCCACGACCCGCTGGGCCGGGGTGGGGGCATCCAATCTGAGCGACTCCGGCGCCGCCGGGCGGGAGGCTGCCGCCGGCGCTTTGGACGGCCGGGAGGCGGCCCTGGTCATCGTCTTCGCCTCCGACGACCACGACCTGGAAGCTCTAGTGGAAACCGTCCGCACCTGTTCCGGGGAGGCCGCCCTGGTGGGCTGCACCACCGCCGGGGAGATCTGGACCGGTCAGGCCGGAGCCAACGGCACCGTCGTCTTCGCCCTGGGCGGGGACGGCCTGGCCGTATCCGCCTCGGTCTCGCCCCGGGCGTCGGCCGACCTGAGGGCGGCCGGGGCCAACGCTGCCGCCGGGGCCCTGGCCGGCCAGAGCGGTGCCCACCAGGTCCTGATGCTCCTGACCGACGGGCTGGCCGGGGATCAGAACGAGGTGGTCCGGGGCGCCTATAGCGTGGCCGGGGCCGCCATCCCCCTGGTCGGAGGCTGCGCCGGGGACGACCTGCGCATGGCCCGGACCCGCCAGATATTCGGGGACAGCGTCCTGGAGGACGCGGTGGTGGCGGTGTCCATCACCTCCGACGCCCCCCTCGGCATCGGCGTCGGCCATGGCTGGGTCAAGGTGGGCGAACCCCTGGTGGTGACCGCCTCGTCCGGGACTCGGGTGGCCAGCCTCAATGACCGCCCGGCGCTGGATGTCTATCTGGAGCAGCTGAATCCTCCGGCCGAGGCCCACAGTGACCCGGTCGCCTTCACCCATTTCGCCCAGACCCATCCTCTGGGCCTCGACCGGCGGACCGGGGTGAGCATCCGCTTCGTGGCCGGGGCCGACTTCAACACCCGGGAGCTGATCTGCATCGCCCAGGTGCCCGAGGACGGACTGGCCTTCCTGATGGAGGGCGACGCCGGCTCCGTCCTGGACGCCACCGATGAGGCCTGCAGGGAGGCCCTGGCCGGCCTGGGCAGTCACTCCCCTCTGGCCCTGTTGGCCTTCGACTGCATCGCCCGGAGGGGCGTGCTCGGGGATGACGGCATCGGCGGGGAGGCCCGCCGGCTGTCGGCCATGGCCCCCGGAGCGGCCGTGGCCGGCTTCTACACCTACGGGGAGTTCGCCCGCACCCAGGGCATGACCGGGTTCCACAACCAGACCCTCGTCGTGCTGGCCCTGGCCTGAACATGTCCGATGGCAGCTGGGTCGCCCAACAGCTGGTCCGCTACCTGTCCGAGCTGACCCCGTCCCCGGACCAGCGTCCGACCCGGACCTCTACCCTGAAGGTCGGAGCGGAGCGGGCGGCGGAAGCGTTGGAGGCGGAATTTGCCGCCCTGGTGTGGCAGGACAAGCTGGTGGTGGACGTCGGCTTCGGCCCCAAGGACAGGCCGTCGGCTCTGCTGGCCCCGATCCTGGCCGGCTCGGCCGAGGCCATGGAGATCGCCGGCCTCACCTTCCACGCCGCCGCCGTAACCGTGGGCGAGGTCGGGCGGCTGGTGGTGGCCCGATCCGCCGAGCCGTTCAACCAGGAGGAGATGCAGCTGCTGCGGGGACTGGGCCGCATCCTCGGGCTCAGCCTGCGTTCGGTCGACGCCCTGGTGGCGGAGCGCTCGCTGCGCCGGGAGAGCGAGCGGCGGGCCAAGGAGTCCCTGCGCGACCCGTTGACCGGGCTTCCCAACCGGACCCTGTTCCTGGACCGCTTGGAGACGGCGGCGGCCAAGGCCCAGCGCCGGTCGACCTCGATAGCCGTGCTGTTCATGGACCTGGACGGCTTCAAGCTGGTGAACGACACCCTGGGCCACGCCACCGGGGACGAGCTGCTCCAGGCCGTGGCCACCCGCCTGGCCGAGGCCACCCGGTCGGGGGACACGGTGGCCCGGCTGGGCGGGGATGAGTTTGCCGTGCTGGTCGATGACCTCCAGGACCGCCAGCAGGCCGAGCTGGTGGCGGCCCACCTGCTGGCCGCCTTCCAGGCCGGCTTCAGCGTGGCCGGTCGGGACCTTCACGTGAGCACCAGCATCGGCATCGCCCTCGGGCCCTCCCCGGACGAGCCCCCCGGGCTTATGCTGCGCGACGCCGATTTGGCCATGTACCGGGCCAAGGAGACCCGCTCGGGCGGCTACCGGGTCTTCTCGGAGGACATGCGCCAGGAACTGGTCGAGCGGATCGAGCTGGAAAAGGATCTCCGCGTCGGCATCGACGACGGCCAACTGACCGTCGTCTACCAGCCCGTCATCGAACTGGCCGACCACCGCCTGGGGGGCCTCGAGGCCCTGGTCCGCTGGCGCCATCCCACCCGTGGGCTGTTGACCCCGGCCGAGTTCCTCCCCACTGCCGACGATGCCGGCCTGATGGGAACCATCGACAACTGGGTCCTGGAAGAGGCCTGCCGCCAGCTGGCCGCCTGGCGGTCGGACTTCTGGGTGTCCAGGGACATGGTGGTCGCGGTCAACCTCTCGGGCGACCAGCTCAGCCGGGTGGGCCTGGCCCACTCCATCCAGGCCCACCTGGACCGCCACGGACTGCCCGCCACGGCGCTGTACCTGGAGATCAGCGAGACGGCCATCTTCGGCGCCGGCTCCCGAGCCGACACCAGCATCAAGAACCTGACCGACCTGGGTATGCAGGTGGCCCTGGACGACTTCGGAATCGGCTATTCGTCCCTCAGCCGGCTGCGCGAACTGCCGGTGGGGGCCCTCAAGCTGGACCGCAGCCTGGTGGCCGGCGTCGACCAGGATCCCCGCCTCCAGGCCGTGTTCAAGGGGATCGTCAACCTGACCCGCGATCTGGCCATCGACATCGTGGCCGAAGGGGTGGAAACCCCCGGCGAAGATGCCTTCATCCGCTCCACCGGATGCGCCCACGCCCAGGGCTACCTGTACGGACGGCCCATGCCGGCCGAGGCCCTGGAAGCCCACTTCCGGGTCGCCCAGGAGGGCCGCATCAGCATCGATGAGGACGGCTATCTCCTGCTCGCCCCACACGACATGCCCATGGACGCCCCACTAACTCCCCGGTTCGGGCAACGCCTCCGGGTAGGTGATGTCGATTTCGGAGATCGTCTGGGGGAAGTCGGAGCGGTTGTTGGTGAGGAAACGGTCGGCGCCGGCACCCACGGCCGTGGCCAGGTGGACTGAATCGGCTGCTCGCAGCCCGTAGGCAGCGCCGAGGGCGACGGCCAGCTCGGCCGTGGCCGCGTCGGTCGGCAGGAGTTGAAGGTGGCTCAGGAGCCGGGCCAACTCCGCCAACTCTGCGGTGGCATTCTCCCGGTAAGGCTTGGTCAGTAGCTCGGGGAGCAGTAACACGGAACCGACGCCGGTCACGACTCTCTCCGGGCCCGGCGTGCCCGGCTCGACCGGCTCGACCGGCTCGGTGGGGAACAGGGCTCGGATCCGTCGTCCTAGCGCGTGTTCCGGAGCGGCGGCGAAGATCAGGACGTCGGCGTCAAAGGCATCCATCCGGCCCGTCCCGGAGAGCTAAGGCCGGGCAGCGCGGGTAGCGCGGGTAGCGCGGGCAGCACTGATATCGGCCACCAGTTCCTCAGCTCGCGGCGGGCTGATGCCGCCCGCCGGTCCCGCCCGCCCGGCTCTAGCCGCCTCGAGCAGGTCGTGGATCTCCTCCGCGGCCGCCAAGGCGGCGTCGGCCCGCCGGGCCCTGAGCGC
Source organism: Acidimicrobiales bacterium (assembly GCA_035533195.1). Lineage (GTDB taxonomy): Bacteria > Actinomycetota > Acidimicrobiia > Acidimicrobiales > JAJPHE01 > DAHUYE01. The sequence continues at coordinate 4,657 of DATLUK010000220.1, forward strand.
ATCGGGCCTGACGACCACGGCCACCGCACGGCCGTGACGGGTGAGGGTGACCTCCTCGCCCGAAAGCACCAACTCGATCACCCCGGGTAAGCCGGCCCGAGCCTCGCTGACGGTCATGGTCCTGGCCACGGCCGTATTGTACATCATCGCACGGTAGTGTACAAACAGTAGCCGGAGCCTGCCTCGCTACCCGACGTAGGCCCAGGCCTCGATCTCGACCATGGCGCTGAAGGGCAGACCGGCCACGGCCACCGCCGAGCGGGCCGGCAGATTGTCCCCGAAGGCTTCCAGGTAGGCCGAGTTCATCACGTCGTAGTCGCTCATGTGGGTCAGGAAGACCGTGGTCTTGACGACGTCCCGGAGGGACGCCCCCTCCGCCTCTAGGAGAGCGGACAGATTGGCCACTGCCTGGGCCAGCTGGCCCCGCAGCCCGCCGTCGGCCAGCTTGCCGTTGACCATCCCGATCTGGCCCGAGCACACCAGCCAGTCCCCCGCCTTCACCAGCGGTCGGTACGGTCGTTCGCTCATCCTTGTCCCCCTCGTTTGTGCGGCCAATGCTCGGGCAGTCCGTCGGCCAGCCAGGCGGCAGCCGCCACCGCCGCCATGACGGCGTCGGAACCGTTGACCGCCGGACCGGTTGCGGCCTCGATCTCAACCTCGACCCTAGGCATGTCCTTGGCCCGCAGTATGCCGAAGGAGCGGATGGTCAGGTCCTGGATCTCGCCCTGGGCGTCCACGGCCAGGCCCTCGCTGCGCACCCAACCCAGGGCCATGTGGGCGGCGCCGATGCAGTAGGAGCGCAGGACGACCTCGTCCAGCGGGTCCCCGCAGGCCACCCGGATGCTTATGGCGCCGTCGGCGGCGATGGTGGCTTCGGCCCGGCCGCCGGCGGGAGCGGTCACCATGGCCTGGCCGCCGGCGGGAGCGGTGACCGTGACCTGGCCGCCGGCGGGAGCGGTCACCTCCCCTGGGCCGGCGCCGGCCTGGTCGGAGGCGGCGCCGGCCGCGGCCAGGAGGATGGCCGCCTCCATCCAGCCCGCCCCCCGGATGGCCGCCGAGGTCGGTGGGCCGGGGATGTCGACTTCCTCCACCACCAGGCCGGGGGCCACCGAGGCAATCGCCTCGACTATCCCGGGGGTTCGGGCCACCCGGACAAGGCCGGTCCCGTCGGGCCTGACTCCGGCGGCCAGGGGCGCTCGCTTGGGGCCTCGCCTCACGGCGTCCTCCCGGGAGAACACCACCCGGACCGGGCGGCCGTGCTGGTCGGCCAGAGCCCGGGCCGCCCGGCCGACCGGGCTGTCTATCTTGGCCCCGAAGGCTCCCCCGTTGGCCAGAGGAGTGACCGGCTCCCCGCCCGGGACGCACCAGGAGGCGTCGGTCTCCAAATAGCCGGGCTCGACCCAGGTGGTGGCCAGGCGCAGGGCCCAGTCCCCGTCCGGGACCTCGATGGGCCAGGTCAGATCGAGGGTCGTGCGCCGGCCCTGGACCTTGGCCGCCGCCGCCCTGGCCTCGGACAAGGTCTCGCCCACCGCCCAGCCGCCGGCGGCATCGGGCACCGCCACCACGGCGTCGGCCGGCGCCGTGTCATCCGCGAAGCCCCCCCTCCCCAGCGCCACCTCCGCCCCTACAACTTGGGCGACTCCGCCCTCCAGCCGGGCCCGCTGGGCGGCGGCCTCGAGGTCTCGGGGCCGGCGGCCGGCGGCCGTAGCCGGCGTGGCCCCCCTAGCCGGCGGGGCCCCCCTAGCCGGCGTGGCTTCCGAACCTCGCCCAGCAGTGGCCGCCTCCACGATGGTCTGCCAGCCTGTGCAGCGGCACAGATGCGCCACCAGGGCCGACTTGGCCTGGTCCTCGCTCATCGTCCCCCCGTGGCGGGCCTCCTGGGCGGCCAGGCGCATGATGATGCCCGGGGTACAAAACCCGCACTGGCTCGCCCCGTGGTCGAGGAAGGCGCCGGCCCAGCGGTCCCTTACCTCGGGGTCCAGTCCGTCCAGGGTCGTCACCGAGCGCCCGGCCACCCGCCGGGCCGGCGTCACGCAGGCCACCCGGGCCGCCCCGTCCACCCAGACCGTGCAGCAACCGCACTGGCCCTGGGGCGAGCAGCCGTCCTTGGCCGAACGCCGGCCGAGCCGGTCCCGCAGGGCCTCGAGCAGCGAGCAACCGTCGTCAGCCACCTCGACGGGCGCGCCGTCGAGGGTGAAGGAGATCAGTGGCTGGTGGGCTTAGGAGAAGGAGCTGCCGCAGCCGCAGGTGCGCTCGGCGTTGGGGTTGGAGATGTGGAATCCCGCCCCCTGCAGGCCGTCCTTGTAGTCCAGGGAGGCGCCCTTGATCAGCTCGGCCGAAGCGTTATCGATGACCACCTTGACGCCGCTGAACTCCCGACGGATGTCGTCCTCATTGACCTCGGTATCGAAGAACATCTCGTAGCTATAGCCCGAGCAGCCGCCCGGACGGACCGCCACCCGCAGGGCCAGGTCCTCCTCGCCTTCCTTCGCGATCAGCTCGGCCACCTTGGCGATGGCGGCGTCGGTGAGGGTGATGGGCGAGGGCTTCCGGCCGATCTTGACCGTGGACGTCATGGTCACGAGTAGTTGTCCTCCTGAGGAGACTTGGTACCGAGTGTACTAACCGCCAGGTCGCTGCGGTTATGCCCACGGAATTGTACCGGCCTAGACCGGTAGAATTCGGCCGTGCCGGACACCCTGCCGCCGCCCTCGGCGGACGCCATCCGGAGCGCCCTGGCCGGGGTGGTCGACCCCGAACTCGGTGAGGACATCGTCTCCCTGGGCATGGTCCGCGACATTGCCGTCTCCAGAGCCGGGCAAGTCACCGTCTCCGTGGCTCTCACCGTCGCCGCCTGTCCCCTCCGCTCGCAGATAGAAGGCGACGTCACCCGCCGGGTGGCCTCCCTGCCCGGGGTCAGCGCCGTGGGTGTGACCATCGGGGCCATGGACGCCGACGAGCGCTCGGCCGTCATGGCCCGGGCCCGCTGGAAGGCCAAGGAGAACGCCACCCCCACCGCTGTTCACCCCTCCACCCGGGCCCTGGCCATCGCCTCGGGCAAGGGCGGGGTAGGCAAGTCGTCCGTCACCGTCAACCTGGCCGCCGCCCTGGCCCTGCGGGGTCTGAAGGTCGGCATCCTGGACGCGGACATCTGGGGCTTTTCCGTTCCCCGCATGCTCGGCCTGGAGGCACGCCTCGAAGCCAAAGCCGGCAAAATGATCCCTCTCCGCCTCCCCGTCGGCTCCCACGGCGGCCGCATCGATGTGGTGTCGATGGGTTTCCTATCCGGTGAGGACGAAGCGGTCATGTGGCGGGGCCTGATGCTCAACCGGGCCGTCCAGCACTTCCTGGAGGACGTGGCCTGGGACGAGTTGGACTACCTCATCATCGACATGCCGCCGGGCACCGGGGATGTGCAGATGGGCCTGGCCCGCATGCTGCCCCGGGCCGACATGGTCATCGTCACCACCCCGGCCCTGGCCGCTCAGAAAGTGGCTTCTCGGGCCGCCGACATGGCCCGACGCGGCTACCTGCGCGTGGCCGGCGTAATCGAGAACATGAGCGCCTTCGAGTGCGACCACGGCGTCTCCTATCCCCTGTTCGGCTCCGGCGGGGGCCAGCGCCTGGCCGATGAGATCGGCGCCCCCCTGCTGGCCCAGATCCCCCTCGACCCCGCCGTTGCCGCCGGCGGGGACGCCGGCCGCCCCGCCGTCCTGGCCGA
>DATLUK010000221.1:0-4765 GCA_035533195.1 Acidimicrobiales bacterium
CCTGGTCGGGGGGGCGTCCATCTACCCCTTCGCCTGGAGCCTGCTGCTGGCGGCCCGGGACGAGGGCCTGGGCGGCGTGTTCACCACCATGGCGGTGCGGGCCGAGCCGGAGGTCAAAGAGCTCCTCGGGGTCGCACCCGAACTGGCGGTGGCCGGGATGATGGCCCTGGGCCGACCGACCAGGCGGGCCACCCGGCTCAAGCGGGGGACGGTGGAGTCCTTCGCCACCGTGGACCGGGCCGACGGCCCCGCCTTCACCGCCCCCGGATCGTGAGCCGGCCCGGGACCGGCCGGCTCCGCCCGGTCGAATGGGCCACCACCCGGTACTGGCCCACGCGCCTCAAAGCGGCCCAGCGGGACTGGTTGGCCGACGCCGTCAACGACCTATGGGACTGGTTCAGCGCCGTCGGAATGGTCGGTCCCGATGACGCCCGGGGCCGCCGCTTCCGCCACATGGGGGCGGGCAGCGGCATGACCTTCCCGCGGGGAGCCGTCTTCGGGGAGTCGGCCATCGTCATCGGGTCGTCCACCTTGTTTGCGCCCCAGGTGACCCTGTCCGCCGGCCTGCCCGGTGAGGTCCTCGACCCGAAGGGCGAGCCGGTGGTGCGGATCGGCTCCCGCTGCTCGGTGGGCCGGGGCACGTCCATCGTGGGCCTGCGCTCGATCCTGATCGAGGACGACGTGACCATCGCCCCCAACGTCTACATCACCGACCACAACCACTCCTATGACGATCCCGACCTCCCCATCGGGCGCCAGTGGCCCGCCGAGGCGCCGGTGCGCATCGGCGCCGGCAGCTGGCTGGGCACCGGCGTGGTGGTGCTGCCCGGCTCGGACCTGGGGCGCAACGTCACGGTGGCGGCCGGCTCGGTGGTGCGGGGCCAGGTGGCCGATCACAGCGTGGTGGCCGGCGCCCCGGCCCGGGTGGTCCGCAGCCGCCAGGCCGACGCCTGGTCTCCCCCGCTTCCACCCCGGACGGTGCGCATCCCCCCGGGCTGGACCGGGGAGTAGGCGGCCGCCTTCAGGTCCCGAAGCGACCGGTGAGAGTTCCGCTGGCCAGCACGTGGCCCCGGATCATGAAGCGGAACTTGGCGTAGGTGGTGACGGCGTCGAGGGGAAGCACCGCAGTGTCGAGGGCGTAGACGCTGAACTGATAATGGTGCGGGTCGTCCCCCGGAGGCGGGGCCATCCCGCCGTAGCGGCTCTCGCCCCAGTCGGTGAAACCCGACACTCCCCCGGCGGGGGAAGCGGAGCCGCCGGCGCCGGCCTCGAGCGAGGTGATGGTGGCGGGCAGGTTGAAGACCAGCCAGTGGGTGAAACCGACCGTGGTGGGAGCGTCGGGGTCGTAGCAGGCCACGGCGTAGGCGGCCGTGCCCTCCGGCCCGTCGGTCCAGGCCAGATCGGGGCTGACGTTGTCACCGCCGGCGTAGGAGTGGACCGCCGAGGTGGGGATGGTGGCGCCTTCGTGGAAGAGCTGGCTGCTGACGTTCAGGGAGTTGTCCGGCATGGCCAGAGCTTGCCCCAGAACGGCGGCGGCCACACGGCCGGCCGGCCCTCAGCGGTCGGCGGCCACCGACCGGCGCAGCATGAGCGCTCCGGCCCCGCCCAGGACCACGGCGTAGCCGGCCAGGGCGGCCAGGTCCACGGCCACACTGCCCAGGCCACCGTGGTGGAGGGTCAGGGCGATGAAGGCGTCCATGGACCAGGCCTGGGGGACGATGTGGCCGACTGCCCGCATGGTGGGGCCCACGATGTCGAGGGACCACATGCAGCCTCCGAGCATCCCGAAGGCGATGCCGGTGGGGATGGCGATGGCCAGCGCCTGTTCCGGGGTGCGGGCCAGGGTGCCCACCAACAGACCGCCGCCCGCCGCGGCCAGGGACTGGACGATGATGACCAGGGCCACCGCCAGCGGGTCGCCCCAGTGGACCCGCAGGACCAGGGCGCCGACCAGCAAGAGGAAAACCCCCTGTCCCAGAGCCACTCCGAGGATTCCGGCCGACTCCCCGCCGATAACCGCCAAGGGGGAAGTGGGCGTAGACAACATCCTCCTCACCACCCCTAGCCGGCGGCTCTGCACGAAACCGGCCGACACGGCCATCGCCATGATGAAGGTGAACAGCACCAGGTTGGACGGGGCCGTGTAGGCGAAGGGGCTGAGCTTGGCCGGCGCCGGCCGGCGTAGGGAGGCTCGATAGGCGGAATCGTCGATGGCTTCGGCCCGGCCCATGGCCGCGTGGAAGGACAACCCGGTCCGGGCCTCGGCGAAGCGGGCCGCACTCACCTCGGCGTCCACCTGGGCCAGGACCCCCACCAGGTCGGCCCGGGCCTCCTCGGACTGGACCTGCCCGGCGTTGTAGAGCACGAACACGGACGGGCGCCGACCGTCCTCGACCGCCGCTCCGTAACCGGCGGGCAGGCCCAGCCCGCCGAGCACCAGCCCCCGGCGCAGGGCCCCGGCGGCCTTGGCGTTGGTCGAGTAGTGCCGTATGTGCAAGTTGGACGAGCGCTCGAACAGGCTGACGGCCCGGGCCGACAGGGCGCTGTGGTCGAGGTCCACCACCCCCACCCCGAGCCGGTTGGCTCCCCCACCGAAGACGACCCCGACCAGGATCATGATGAGGATCGGCAGGACCAATCCCGCGAAGGCGGCCCGCCGGTCCCCCCGCAGCCGCGCCATGTTGACCCGAGCGATGGCCCAGGCTCGCCCGGCCTGGCCCCCACTCCCGCTCCCGCTCCCGGACAAGTTGGCTGGTCCCAAACGGATCGGGGGCGCCCTCCCGGCGCCACTCACCGGGGCACCAGCAGGTCCTGCAGCCGGGGCCGGGCGAGCCCGACGCAGATGGCGGTGAACACCGACAGGGCCAGAGTTGGTCCCACCACCGCCGACCATCCGCCCCCGTCCAGGGCGATGGACCCGAAGCCCTGTAGGGCCCAGCCGTTGGGGGTGGCCAGGCTGAGGTCGCCCAGGAAGGGCGGCAGGCTTCCGGGGGGGAAGAAGTTGCCCCCGATGAGGGCCAGGACCAGGCCGATGACCAGCGTGGCGGTGTCGGCCTGGCCCTCGTCCCGGGCGAAGCTGGTCACCAGCAAGGCCAGGCCGGATATGGCCACCGCCGTCATCAGGCACATGAGCGCCACCGGACCGCCCCGACCCCAGTCGGCACCGAAGGCCAGGCTGGTGGAACCCCACAGCACCAGGATCCCGGTCAGGGCCACCAGCAACAGGCCACCGAGCTTCCCGGACACCACCGCTCCGGCCCGGACCGGCGCCGCGGCCAGGCGGGCGATGGTGCCAGTCTGGCGCTCGGCCAGAACGCTGCGGGCCACGGCCCCGACGCCGATGAAGAGGAAGACGATGGCCATGGAGGGGGCGAAGTAGCCGACCAGGCTCTGGCGGCCGCCGCGCCCTTCGTCGGAGATGGTGAGGGAGGGGGACATGGCCGCGGCCGAGAGCAGCTCCGCTGGCAACGGTGTACCGGATGGCGCCCGGCGCAACGGGCCTGTGGCCGGCCCAGCCGGCAGGCCGCTGGCCGCCCCCGACGGCGGGGGGTGGGCCACCGCCTCGGCCAGCCCCCCGACCGCCAGGCGCCCGATGACGGCTTGGGCTATCCCTTGGGCCGCCGGCCCGGCCAGGGGAGAGTTGGCGACGGCGCGAGCGGTGGGCAGGTCGGCGGGCAGGTAGGACCGGCCGAAGGCGGCGGGGACGATGACGCCGCCCTCCAGGGCTCCGGAGCGGATGGCCGCCTCCATCTGAGCAGGGCTCGCCTCCGGGACGATTCCGATCTCTGGAGGCAGGGCTGCCGACTCCAGCCCGGCGGCCACGATCTGGCGGCCGGTGGCCGAGGCGGCCTGGTCAACCAGGCCGATGTGAATCAGCGCCCCGCCGGCGCTAGGCCGGAAGGCGATGCCCATGATGGCGGCCAGCACAAAGGGGGCCAGGAGCGCGGTGATGAGCAGGGAGCGGTCCCGCAGCCGCCGGCGCAGCTCGGTCACGGCCACCAGGGCGGCCACGACCACATCCGACGGAGGCTTTAGAGGGCTCGGCACGGCCTAGTCCCGCAGCTCGCGCCCGGTGAGGTTGAGGAACACCGACTCCAGGTCGGGCTCGACCACCTCCACGCTGGCCACGTCCAGGTTATGGCGGTCGGCCAGATCCATGATCGGGCGCAGCAGCCGGCGCCCGGCGGCCGCCTCCAGTTCGATGTGCCCGTCCAGGGCGTGGACGCCCTGGACTCCGGGCAGGTCAGCACAGTCCCGTCCGAAGCCGGACAGGTCCCCCTCGGCCGCCACCTTGACCCGGTCGAGGGCGCCGGTGCTGTGCACCAGCTCCCGCCGGGTGCCTTCGGCAATGAGGCGGCCGCCGTCGATGATCCCGACCCGGTCACAGAGGCGCTCGGCCTCCTCCATGTAGTGGGTGGTGTAGAGCACGGCCATCCCCGAGTCCCGCAGGGATTCGATGGTGGTCAGGATGGAGTTCCGGCTCTGGGGGTCCACCCCGACGGTGGGCTCGTCCAGGACCAGGAGCTGGGGCTGGTGGATGAGCCCGGCAGCTATGTTCACCCGGCGCTTCATCCCCCCCGAGTACCGCTCCACCCGCTCCGACGCCCGGTCGGCCAGGCCCACGGTCTCCAGGGCGGCATCCACCCGTCGGCCCAGTTCGGCCCCGGTCAGGCCGTAGAGCCGGCCGAAGAAGCGCAGGTTGTCCGCCGCCGACAGCTCCGGGTAGAGGGCCAGGTCCTGGGGTACGAGCCCGATGGCCTGGCGG
>DATLUK010000222.1:0-14253 GCA_035533195.1 Acidimicrobiales bacterium
CAGCCCGTCGGTCAGAAGGGCCAGGTTGGTGTACTGGTCGCCCCGCTGGCGGCTGGTCCGCTCCACCGCTTCCAGCTGGTCCTCGAAGATCGACTTGGAGTCGTACAGCAGGCGGCCGATGAGGGTGGACTTTCCGTCGTCCACCGAGCCGGCGGTGGCGAAGCGCAGGAGCTCGCTCATCTAGAAGTAACCCTCCTTCTTGCGATCCTCCATGGCCGCTTCGGAAAACTTGTCGTCGGCCCGGGTCGCCCCCCGCTCGGTGATCCGGGACACCGAGATCTCCTCGATCACCTGGGCGAAGTCGGCGGCGGCGGACTCCACGGCGGCGGTGCAGGTCATGTCCCCGACCGTCCGGTAGCGCACCGACATCTCCAGGATCTCCTCACCGTCCCGGGCCGGCAGGAACTCGCCTAGTCCCATCAGCATCCCTTCCCGGCGCACCACCTGGCGGCGGTGGGCGAAGTAGATCGACGGCAGGGGCACCTGCTCCTGGGCCAGGTAGGACCAGATGTCGACCTCGGTCCAGTTGGACAGAGGGAAGATCCGGATGTGCTCGCCTTTGGCGATGCGGCCGTTGTAGAGCCGCCAAAGCTCCGGGCGCTGGTTCTTGGGGTCCCACTGGCCGAACTCGTCCCGGAAGGAGAAGACCCGCTCCTTGGCCCTGGCCTTCTCCTCATCCCGGCGGGCCCCCCCGAAGACGGCATCGAAACCGTGGGCCTCGATGGCGTCGAGGAGGGCGACGGTCTGGAGCCGGTTGCGGCTGGCCAGGGGGTGCTCCTCGCGCACCCGGCCCCGATCGATGGCCTCCTGGACTGAGGCCACCACCAGGTCCACCCCCAACTCCTCCACCCGGGCGTCGCGGTACTCGAGGACCTCGGGGAAGTTGTGCCCGGTGTCGACGTGCATCACCGGAAACGGGATGGGCGCAGGCCAGAAGGCCTTCTGAGCCGCCCGCACCATGACCACCGAATCCTTCCCGCCGGAGAAGAGCAGGACGGGTCGCTCGAACTCGGCGGCCACCTCCCGGAATATCTCGATGGATTCCGCCTCGAGTGCTTCGAGGTAGGACAGTGAGTAGTCGGTGCTGGTCATGGAGGGGCGTCACCCGATCGGGGGCTGGAACTGAAGCCGGCCATTGTCTCATCCGGAGAGTCCCGGGTGGAAACCGGGGGTCCGTAGACTCGGGCGCATGGGTGAGCGCTCGGCCTGGGAGAAGGCGGTCAGCGCCGCCCCGGATCGGGGCCGGCCGGCCGAGACCATGTCCGGGCTCCCGCTGAAGGGGGTCTATGGGCCGGAGGGAGGCGAGTTCCCTGGGCAGTGGCCGTACACCCGGGGCCCCTACGCCAGCATGTACCGCTCGAGGTTGTGGACGATGCGCCAGTTTGCCGGCTTCGGGACCGCGGCTGACACCAACCAGCGCTTCCGGGAGCTGCTGCGCTCGGGTGGGGACGGACTGTCCACGGCTTTCGACATGCCCACCCTGATGGGCCGTGACTCGGATGACCCCCTGGCCCTGGGCGAGGTGGGAAGGGCCGGGGTGGCGGTGGACACCCTGGCCGACATGCAGACCCTCTTCGACGGGATCGACCTCGGCACCGTCTCCACCTCCATGACCATCAACTCCCCGGCGCCGATCCTCCTGGCCATGTACATCGGCGTGGCCGATAGCACCGGCGTCCCCCGGGACCGGCTGGGCGGCACCCTGCAGAACGACATTCTTAAGGAGTACCAGGCCCAGAAGGAGTTCATCTTCCCGCCCCGGCCGTCCATGCGACTGGTCACCGACGTCATCCGCTTTTCCACCGCCGAGCTGCCCCGCTGGCATCCGGTGTCCATCTCCGGCTACCACATCCGCGAGGCCGGATCGACGGCGGCCCAGGAGCTGGCCTTTACCCTGGCGAACGGGTTCGCCTACGTGGAGGCGGCCCGGGCTGCCGGCCTGACGGTGGATGCCTTCGGGCCCCGGCTGTCGTTCTTCTTCAACGCCCACATCGACTTCTTCGAGGAGATCGCCAAGTACCGGGCCGCCCGGCGCATCTGGGCCCGTTGGATGCGCGACCGCTACGCCGCCGCCGATCCCAAGTCGCTTCAGCTGCGTTTCCACACCCAGACGGCGGGGGTCTCCCTCACCGCCCAGCAGGCCGAGGTCAATCTGGCTCGGGTGGCCATCGAGGCGCTGGCCGCCGTGCTCGGTGGCACCCAGAGCCTGCACACCGACTCTTATGACGAGGCCCTGGCCCTGCCCACCGAGAAGGCCGCCCGTCTGGCCCTGCGGACCCAGCAGGTCCTAGCCGAGGAGACCGGCGTGGTCCACGTGGCCGACCCCCTCGGCGGCTCCTGGTTCATCGAGGACCTGACCGACCGCCTGGAGGCCGAAGCCGAATCCATCTTCGCCCGGCTGGAGGAGATGGGGGCCGGCTCGATGCTGGACGGGGTCATAGCCGGCATCGAGGACGGCTGGTTCCAGGCCGAGATAGCCGATGCGGCCTTTGCCTTCCAGGCCAAGGTCAACTCCGGTCAGTGGGTGATGGTGGGAGTCAACGGCTATCGCGATGATGACGACAGCGAGCCGCCGACCCTGTACATAGACCCCCTGGTCGAAAAGGCGCAGCTGGACTCGCTGCACGAGGTGAAGCGTCAGCGCGATGCCGGCGCCGTGGACGCGGCCCTGGCGCGGGTGGGCCGGGAGGCGGCCCAGGCCGAGGTGAACCTGATGCCCGCCCTCATTGACGCCGCCCACGCCTATGCCACCGTGGGAGAGATCGTGTCGAGCCTCGAAGCCGTGTTCGGGACATGGACCGAGCCGGGCCGGGTCTGAGCCCGGGACGGTCCCCGCTCCGGGTCCTGGTCTGCAAGGTCGGCCTGGACGGACACGACCGGGGCATCAAAGTGGTGGCCCGCATCCTCCGGGATGCCGGCATGGAGGTGATCTACGCCGGCCTGCGCCAGAGCCCGGCTTCGATAGCCGCCGCCTCGGCCCAGGAGGACGTGGACGTGGTCGGCGTCTCCATGCACAACGGTGCCCACCTGACCCTGGCCCCGGCCGTGGTCAAGGCCCTGCGCGACGCCGGCCTGGACACACCTGTCGTGGTCGGTGGCATCGTGCCCGAGGTGGACCGGTCCCGGCTCTACCAGGCGGGGGTGGCCGCCGTCCTCGGCCCCGGGGCCTCCAATGAGGAAGTGGTCGAAACGGTGCGGTCGGCGGCCGGCGGTGGCCCCGGGGCCGGCGCCGGGGCCGGTCCCGTCTAGCTCAGTCGGCCGAAGCCGTCTGCTTGGGCTTGAGCAGTTCCATCGGCGCCGAGCAGCAGGACAAATCGCCCTCGGACGCCTTGGTCACCAGCAGCTCGGTTCCACATGACTGGCACTGGTAGCGCTTGCCTACCTGGAGCATTGGGGGGCGCCTCTCACTTCTTGTTCATAGGGGCGGAACAGCAGTGAACCTCACCGCCGCCGCCTTTGGTAACGATGACCTCGGCCCCGCAGGTGCCACAGGCGTACCGCTTTCCCGTCTCGTTGGCCAATGATCCTTCCCCTACTGCCTTCCGGCCGCTTCCGACCGGCATGTTCTAGCACCCGTTCCCCTGGCCCCGAAGTCGTCCATCTCCTGCCGGCTCCCGAGGCGGATGAAGTCCAGGTGGGCCCAGCGGGGATCACCGGCGGCCGCTTTGTAGCGGTCGTGCACGATCGAGTGAGTGGACCAGGCCCACATCAGGATGGAGCGGTCGGGGTCCCTGGACAGGACGTTACGCAGGCTCTCTCGGTTCCCGTTCCAGAGCTCCCGGCGCAGCAGAACACGCCCGAGGGTCCTCCTGGTCACCTGGCGCATGACCACCCGCCGGGGCAGGTCCAACCAGATGACAGTGTCGGCCCGGGGCCAGACGACCGACTCCCGCACGTTCGAGTAGTTGCCGTCCACCACCCAACGGTCGCCGCGGGTCATTTCATCGACCCGCCGGCGGAGCTCCTCGGGGGCCAGCTGCACCCATCGGGCCTGGTGCTGGAGGGAGTCCAGCTCGACGAAGGGACCCCCCACCGCCTCCGCCAGCCGCCGCCCGAGAGTCGACTTGCCTGAGCCCGAGGCGCCCACCAGGGAGATGCGCTGCACCCTTACAGCATGGCCTGCGGCGTCCCCTCGGCGGTAACCCGCCTTCCCCGAACGAAGGCCAGGAAGTCGGCGACTGCCCCGACCACGTGAGCCGTCCGCAGCGAACGGAAGACCTCAAAGGCGTGCTGGGCTCCGGGCAACTCGGCGTACACCACCGGCTCGTTGGACACCGAGCGGAGGCGTTTCACGAACTGGCGGGCCTCCGCCACGGGCACGAGGGAGTCGTTGCTCCCGTGCACGGCCATGAACGGCGGCGCCGACGGCCCGATCCGGTCCATCGGGCTGGCGGCCTGGAACAGTTCTGGCCGCTCGGCGAAGCGGGCCTTCATCACCACCCGCTCCAGGAACCACAGAAACCCCCGGCCCCGTAGTCCGTCCCGGTTGGTCAAGTCGTAGACGCCGTAGAATGAGACACAGGCTTCGACCCGGGTGTCGGCTTCTTCGAAGCCGGGCTGGAACTCCCGATCGCCCGGTGTCAGGGCCACCAGACTGGCCAGTTGGCCGCCGGCTGAGCCTCCGCTGACGGCGACGAAAGAGGCGTCGCCCCCGTACTCCCCGATGTGCTGGCGGACCCAGGCCACGGCGCGCTTGGCGTCGACGACGTGATCCGGCCAGGTGGCCTTGGGACTGAGGCGGTAGTTGGCGGTGACACAGATCCATCCCTGGCTGGCCAGGAACAGCATCATGGGCAGGCCCTGTTCCCGCTTGTCTCCGACCGTCCATCCACTCCCATGCAGGTACACGAGCACCGGCGCCGGCTGCTGGGGGACCTCCCGGGGCCGGTAGATGTCCAGCCGGTGCCGGTGGATGCCGTCACCCCAGTAGTCGATGTTGTGCACCCGCTCGACCCGGCGGTCCCTCAACCAGAAGGCGAACAACAGCTGGGCCCAGTCCGCGGTGCGGGCTCCGGCGCTACTGAGCCGCTCGTCACGAACGGAATGCCAGTCCGCTCCCAGCCCGTCATCCAGGGCTGCGTCGGTCACGGCTCCGGCCTGCTGGGCCTGGCGGGCCAGGTTGGCCAGCCCCACCCATGACGCCAGCGACAGGCCCAGGCCGGCCCGGCCCGGGGTGGTGGCCAGGGCGCCTCCCCAACCGAAGCCGGCGGTAGCCGCCGCCTGCCAGAGGATGGTCTGGATGGGAAGCTCGGAGGTGAGCCAGCCGCTGAAGAAGGTGAAGACGGACAGAAGCTCGGCCCGCAGCGGCCGGTAGGCGTTGAGGGTGAGCAGGAGGCCGGCGACGCTGACGCCCAGATAGATCCAGCCGATCACGCCCACATCCTCCCCCAATCCCGGCCGTCCCGGTACCTGGCCTGCCGCCGGCCGGGAGCGGAGAGATGTAAGTCAGACACACACCCCGAAATCTTGAAGAATGTCGTGTGGTGGTTATCAAATCTGTAAACCACTACACGACAAACGACAAGATTTTCGGGGGTCCGTTCAAACAGCATGTCCCTGTGCTCGTCTTCATGAGTTGACGCCGGAGGCTCCCCAGCACCGGCGAACGTGCCGGTTGGGGACTGTCGGGCCCCTTGGAGGGGCGCCCTACAGTGCGGATATGCCCACCTTGTCCGAGGCCGATTCGAAGAAACTGTTGGCCGCCCAGGGCATCCCGGTGCCCCATGAGGAGGTGGCTTCCGACCCCGACGGGGCGGCGGCAGCGGCCGCCCGTATCGGGTTTCCGGTCGTGGCCAAGCTATGTGGGGAGGGCATCGCCCACAAGACCGAACGCGGCCTGGTCAGGTTGGCCCTGGCCGATGAGGCAGCCGTCCGGCATGCGGCCGCCGCGCTGTTGGGGGCGGCCACGCCCGAGGACGGCCCGGTGGGCGTGCTGGTCGCCCCCATGGTCTCCGGCATCCGGGAGCTGATAGCGGGCCTGGTCAGAGACCCGCAGTTCGGGCCCTGCGTGATGGTGGGCGTGGGCGGGGTCCTGGCCGAGGCGGTGGCCGACGTGGCCTTCCGGGTGGCGCCCATCACTCGGGTCGAAGCCGAGGAGATGATCGATGATCTGGCCGCCCAGGCCCTCCTGGGACCCCTCCGGGGCGAGCCGGCCGTGGACCGGGAGCGCCTGATCGACGTGCTGGCGGGGCTTTCGGCGCTGGCCGGGGATCCCTCAGTGGTGTCGGTCGATCTCAACCCGCTGATCGTCAGCGGAGGCGTCCCCGTGGCCGTGGATGCGCTGGTCGAGGTATCGGATAACGGGGCCGGCGGCGGCTCGGGAGGTGCCCGGTGAGCGCTCCCGCTCCCCGCTACTCGGACGATCAGTTCAAGTCGCTCTTCGAGCCCCGTGGCGTCATCGTGGCCGGCGCCTCGACCCATCCGGCCAAGTTCGGCTTCACCGCTTTGCACAACATCCTGGCCAACGGCTTCGCGGGCAAGGTCTTCGCCACCAATCTCGAAGGCGGTGACATCCTCGGCGTGCCCACCGTGGCCGAGATCGACCAGCTGCCCGACGGGGAGGCGGATCTGGTTTTCGTCTGCACCCCGGCCGGAGCCAACGAGTCGGTGCTGCGGGCTTGCGCGGCCAAAGGGGTCCGGGCCGCGTTCATCACCTCGGCCGGCTACGGGGAAGCGGGAGAAGAGGGCCGGGCGGCCGAAGCCCGCCTGGTCGGCCTGTGCGAGGAACTCGGGATTCTGCTGGCCGGCCCCAACGGGCAGGGCCTGGTGTCGACTCCGGCATCCCTGTGCGCCCAGATCGTGGCCCCCTACCCGCCGGCGGGCCGTATCGCGATAGCCAGCCAGTCCGGCAACTTCGTCTCGTCCCTCATGAACTACGCCGTGCAGACCGGGGTCGGGATCAGCCGGGCGGTCAGCGCCGGGAACGCCGCCGCTCTGACCGTGGGGGATCTTCTCTCCTGGTACGGCCGGGACCAGGAGACCCAGGTGGCCCTGGGCTATGTCGAAGGCGTGGCTGACGGCCGGCGCTTCTACGAGCAGGTCCGGGCTGTTAGCGAGGACAAGCCGGTGGTGCTGGTCAAGGGTGGGATGACCCCGGGCGGCCAGCAGGCGGCGGCGTCCCACACCGGTTCCCTGGCCAGTGAGGGTCGGGTCTTCGAGGGGGCCATGCGCCAGGCCGGCGCTTGCCGGGCGGCCACCATCGAGGAGGCCTTCGAGGCGGCGGCCACCTTCGCCACCCAGCCGCTGCCGAAGGGCCCCAGGACCATCGTGATCACCACGGCCGGGGGCTGGGGCGTGGTCACTGCCGACGCCATCTGGAGATCCTCGCTGGAGCTGATGAGCCTGCCCGATGACCTGCGGGCCTCCATCGACCAGAAGCTGCCGCCCCGGTGGAGCCGGAGCAACCCCATCGACATGGCCGGCGGGGAGACCAGGGACACCATCCCCGAGGTGTTGGAGATGGTGGCGTCCCACCCGGAGGTGGACGCCGTGGTCTATCTCGGCCTCGGAATCCAGTCGAATACGGCCCGGAGTCTCATGACCGGGCCCTTCTACCCCGACCATGGCCTGGAGCGCATCGCCGATTTCCACCAGCGTCAGGACCGCCGCTTCGCCACCGCCGCGGCCGAGGTCTCCGAGTCCACCGGCAAGCCGGTGCTGACCGCCACCGAGCTGGCCCTGGCCGATCCGAACAACCCCGGCCCGGCCACGGTGCGGGAGACCGAGCGGCTCTGTTATCCCTCCGCCAACCGGGCTGTCACCGCCCTGGAGCACATGTGGCGGTACAGCCAGTGGCGGATGCGCCACGGCCCTTCGGTCTAACCAGCCGCAGGACCGCCGGCGGTCTTAAACGGCCGCGGACCCGCTGGCGCCGCCGCCGCAGCAGCGGCTGCAGACGCCCTGTACGGCGAAGTGTTGGGTATCCAACTCGAACCCGAAGCGCGCCTTGAGGGCGCGGGCCAGACCGGAGAAGGCCTGGTGGGGGGCTTCGGTCACCCAGCCGCACCCGGAGCACACCAGGTGACCGTGGTCCTCGTCGGAGAGGTGGTACACGGCCGGGCCGTGGCCGAGGTGGACGTGACTGATCACGCCCAGCTTCTCCAGCTCGTCCAGGTTGCGGTAGACGGTCGAGATGTGCACGTCGGGAGCCTTGGCCTGGACCTGGGCGGAAATCTCCTCGGCGGTCTGGTGGTGGGGTGACTCGAGCAGGGTCTCGACCACCAGCCGGCGGGCGGTGGTGATCCGCCCGCCGCTGAGGCGCAGCCGGTCCAGGATCTCCTCCACGGCCGATTCCGGGGCGCCCGATCCGGTTAGCGCACTGGACCCATGTGCCGGATTGACCACCCGGTGATGCTATCTCCGTAGAACAGCGAGCCTGTGTCTAATGCGACCTGATAGCGATTGCGTCCAGCTCCTCGCTAACCTAGGTTTCGGACATGGCCACCGCCGCCCCCACCCGGCTCCGGACCGTTCGCGACTTCCTGACTCCCGCCGAGTGGGGTCGGGTAGGACTCATGGCCGCGGCCGTGGTCGGGCTACTCGTATCCGGTTTCGCCCTCCTCTTCGCCGCGGCCCATGGGCACTACCACATGACCCGGACCCAGGTCTTCGGGCTGGGCACCGGTTTCCTCGCCCTCACCTTGGGTATGCGGCACGCCTTCGACGCCGACCACATCAGCGCTATCGACAACACCACCCGCAAGCTCATGGCCGAGGGCAAGCGACCCATGAGCGTGGGGTTCTGGTTCTCCCTGGGCCACTCGAGCGTGGTGTTCGTCCTGTCGTTATTGCTCAACTTCGGTATCCGGTCCCTGGATAACCAGGTCCGCAGCGGCAGCTCCGGCCTGCACAACATCACCAACGTCGTCGGAACGTCGGTGTCGGGCTTCTTCCTCTACCTGATTGCCGCCCTCAACGTCGTCATCCTGGTTTCCATCGTCAGGGTCTTCCTCGATCTGCGCCGCGGCCTTTATGACGAAGCCGAACTGGACCGCCAGCTCGACCAACGCGGCCTCATGAACCGCTTTTTCGGAAAGCTGGCCCGCCGGATCGATGCGCCCTGGAAGATGTACCCGGTCGGGATCCTCTTCGGGCTCGGTTTCGACACCGCCACCGAGGTGGCCCTGCTGGTGCTGTCCGGGACGGCGGTAGCCAGTGGCATTCCCTTCTACGCCATCCTGTCGCTGCCCTTGCTCTTTGCCGGCGGCATGAGCCTGTTCGACACCTTGGATGGCTGCTTCATGAACTTCGCTTACGGGTGGGCCTTTTCGAAGCCGATCCGCAAGGTCTATTACAACATCATCATCACGGCGCTGTCGGTGGTGGCCGCCTTCATCATCGGCACCATCGAGGTCCTGGGGCTCCTGCAGAACGAGCTGAAGCTGTCCGGGCGCTTCTGGGACGACATGGCCCACTTCAACATCAACACGGCGGGTTTCATCATCGTCGGCATGTTCGTCGTGGTCTGGGTCATCGCACTGGCCGTATGGCGATTCGGACGGATCGAGACCCGCTGGGTCGTGGCGGCCCCGGAGAGCGCCGGTTCCTGAGCAGCGCGAAGGCGGTTCGATCTTCGGGGCTGAGCCCCGAAATCAGGGCCGGCGCAGAAGCTTCAAGGGGTTGCGTCCGTCCACATTCCCGATGAAGGGCGGGTGCAGGTCGTATCCCACCAGGCGCTGAAGGCCCTCGGGGAAGCCCTGGACCACATCCATCGGAATGCCCAGATACTGGTTCTCCTGCTGGCGGAGCCAGGCTTGGTTGTAGTTCATGGTGATGCCCAGGCGGGGCCGGTCGGTCCGGTTGGCGCCGCCCCCGTGGACGAGATTTCCCACCCAGGCCAGCACCGAGCCCCGGGCCATGGTGGCGGGAATGGTCTCGGGGGATGCGCCTCCTGAGCCCCGTTCCGGCCACTGGTGGCTCCCCGGGGCCAGGCGGGTGGCGCCGTTGGCCTCGGTGAAGTCGTCGATGGCCCACATGGTGTTGAGCACCACCGGGGGATGGGGCCACGGCAGGGGGTAGAGTCCGTCGTCAGTGTGGAGGTCCTGGGCGGTCTCGCCAGGAAGTATCTGGATGGCCGAGATGATGGAGATCTGGAAGTGCGGCCCGAGGAGGGCCTCCACCAGACCCAGGACCCCGGGGTTGGCTGCCACTTTCTGGAACACCGCCCCTTTGGCCAGAAGGTTGTTGACCCGCTTGGTGGTGTGGCCCTCGAACGGGTTGCGCCCGGTAGGGGAGAGGTCCAGGAGGGGGTCGAGGGCCTCTTTCAGCTGGTCGAACAGGCCGAGAGGGGCCACTTCCTCCAGCACCACCCAACCCTGGTCCCGCACCGCTTGGACGGCTGATTCGAGCTCCGGTTGCACCTCTCCAACGGTAGGGCCCGAATGGGTTCGGCCGTGCCGGGGTACGACGCGCATGTGGCTATTACTGACGTGACGTCCGCAAATCAGCCGGACGGGAGGGACGGGAGGAAGGACCGGGAGCCCAGACAGCCCGGCAACGGGCGGGGCCCGGGCCGGCCCCGCAACGCCGCCCATGACACCGCCATCGTGGAAGCCGCTCAGGAACTGCTGGACAGGTCCGGTTACAACTCCCTGACCATCGACAGCGTGGCCGCCCGGGCCGGGGTGGGCCGACCCACCATCTACCGGCGCTGGCCGTCCAAGGCCGCCTTGGTCATCGGGGCCCTCGGGGGCCGAGCGTTGTCTTTGGAGTCCCTGCCAGACACCGGGAACCTGCGGGACGACCTGCTGGCCATCCGCCGCCTCCAATTGGAGCTTCTCAGCTCCTCGGAGGGTCAGCGGGTGCTGCCCGGCCTGGCTGCCGATATGTCCGACCACCCCGAACTTCATCCCCGGTTCTGTGAGCGCTACGTGGCGCCCTGGCGGGAGGCGATGCAACAGGCGGTCGAGCGGGCCGTCGCTCGGGGGGAGATCCCCAGCGGTCCCGATGGCCGGCTGGTGGCCGATGTCCTGACCGGGCCTCTGGTGTTCCGGATGCTCTATGCCGGGGAGCAAGTCGATGAGCTGGCCCTGGAGCCGGCGGTGGATCTCATCCTGGCCGGGCTGGGTCACAACGGTCGCAGTGAGTGAGGCGACCGAGCCGCCCCGGGCCGACCCGACGCCGATCCCGGCGGCCGCTCCCGGCCTGCCTCCCCGCCCCCAGGTGGTCGTCATCGGGGCCGGCTTCGGAGGGCTGACGGCGGCCCGGAAACTCTCCCGTCTGGCCGTCGATGTCACCCTGGTGGACCGGAGGAACTTCCACACCTTCCAGCCCCTCCTCTACCAGGTGGCCACGGCCGGCCTGGACACGGCCAGCATCGCCTATCCGGTCCGGGGCATCGTCCACCACCAGCGCTCGCTCCGCTTCCGCCTGGGTGAGGTGGTCGGCATCGACCGGGCCGCCCGGGAGGTGACCCTGGCCGATGGGGACAAGCTGGCCTATGACTACCTGGTCGTGGCCGCCGGCGCCGTCACGGCCACCTTCGGGGTGCCCGGGGTGGACGAATACGCCCTGCCCCTCAAGAGCCTGACCGACGCCGTGCGGCTTCGCACCCATCTGCTGGCTGCCTTCGAGGCGGCTGATGCCGGGCACCGGGATCCCCAAAGGGCCATGACGGTGGTGGTGGTCGGCGGTGGGCCGACCGGGGTCGAGTTGTGCGGCGGCATATCCGAGTTGATCAAGAGCGTGCTGGCCAAGGACTACCCCCAGCTGGACACCGGTCGGGCCCGCATCGTGCTCATCGAGATGACCGACCGGCTGCTCGGCAGTTTCGACCCGCACTCTTCCAAGCGCGCCCTCAAGGGCCTGGGCCGGCGGGGTGTCGAGATCCGCCTGAACACCTCGGTCAAGTCGGTGGGGGAGGACTACGTGGAATTGACCGACGGGACCCACATCGCCACCAACACCCTCATCTGGACGGCCGGGATCCGGGCCAGCGACATCGGCGCCGATCTCGTCGTCGACCTGGACAAGGCCGGCCGGGTGCCCGTCGAAGCCGACTTGAGCCTGGCCGCCGACTCCAACGTCTTCGTCATCGGGGATCTGGCCGCCGCCCGGGACCCGCTCGGGCGGCTCTATCCCCAGCTGGCCCCGGTGGCCATGCAACAGGGCCGCCATGTCGTCCGCCAGATCGAGGCCCGGATGTTCAACCGGCCCGCGGCCCCCTTCCGATACCTGAACAAAGGGACGATGGCGACCATCGGGCGCAACTCGGCGGTGGCCGAACTGCCCGGGCACATCCGCTTCGGCGGCTTCCCGGCCTGGATCGCCTGGTTGGGCCTGCACCTTCTCTTCCTCATCGGCTTCCGCAACCGGCTGTCAGTGCTGTTGGACTGGTCCTGGAACTACCTGACCTTCCAGCGCGGCGCCCGCCTGATCCTGCCGATGGAATCCGACGATGGGGGTGAGGTGGAGGGCCGGAGCGTTGGGAGTGGCGGGTCCCGGCTCAGCCGGTCTTGGCCTGCTGCTCCTCCTGGCCCTGGTGCTCCTCTTGCTGCTCCTCCGGCGCCGCATCGGCGGCCTCCGTCGGCGCCGGCTCCCGTCCGGCCCGGGGCGCCTTGAGGCTGGCCTCCAGGGCGGCCATGAGATCGACCACCGGAGCCGAAGGACCGGCCGAGGGCTGGCTGACCAGCTCCTGGCCCTCGGACTTGGCTTCGATGAGCTCCAGGACGCGCTCTCGGTAGGTGTCCGTGTAGCGCTCCGGCTCCCACTCGGTGGTGAGCGAGTCGATGAGGGCGCCGGCCATTTTGAGCTCACGGTCGGTGGCCTCCTGCTCCCCGGGGAGGCCCTCCATCTCGTCCTCGGTGACCACCTCGTCGGCGAAGTTCATGGTCGTCAGCACCAGCGCCTCGCCCACCGGGCGCACGGCGCAGAGGTACTGCTTGGTCCTCATGACCACCCGGGCGATGCCCACCCGGCCGGTGTCGCGCATGGCGTCGAGCAGCAGGCGGTAGGCCTTGGTGCCCCGGGCGTCGGGGACCAGGTAGTAGGAGGCGTCATAGAACAGCGGATCGATCTCGGCCAGGTCGACGAAGTCCTCGATGTCGATGGTCTGGGTGGCCTCGGGGTCGAGGGCATCCAACTCATCGGGGTCGATGACCACGTACTGGCCCGGATAGAGCTCGTAGCCCTTGACCAGATCCTCGTAGGCCACCTCTTCACCGTCGGCCGAGCACACCCGCCTCTGTTGGATGCGGGCTCCATCGGAGGCGTGGAGCTGGTGGAAGCGGACGCTCTTCTTGCGCACGGCGGTGAAGAGCTTGACGGGCACGTTGACCAGACCGAAGCTGATCGAGCCGCTCCATATCGGGCGTGGCACAGCTAGGCGACCTCCTGCCCGTCAGGCCTGACGGCGCACCTCGATGGTACCCAGCCGCAGCAGGGCTATCCGGATCGGGTGGGTCCGGCCCGGTCGATGGAGATGCGCAGGATGACCCGGCGCTGGTCGACCATGGCCTGCCGGTACTCGTCCCAGTCGGGATGCTCTCCGGAGACGGACCGGTAGTAGTCGACCAGGATCTCCATGGCGTCGGGCAGCGGGACGATCTCCACCTCGCCCTCCACCTGGGCCCAGTCACCGAAGAAGCGCTCGGTCGTCACGCATAGCCAGGCCCGGGGGTGGCGGCGGAGGTTGTGGACCTTCATAGCTGTCTCCCGGGTGCTGATGATGACCCGGTCCCGGTCATCCAGCCCGACCGTCACCGGGGAGAGCTGGGGCTGGCCGTCCGAGCGCAGAGTGGCCAGCACGGCGCGGTGGTTGTCCTTGATGAACTGGCGAGCGGAGTCGGGATCCATGGACGGCGAAGCTATCGCCCCGTCCCTCCGGCGGCCGGCGCGCCCGGGCCGGGGGTGTCGGGCGCCGAAGGAGCGCCGGGGAACGCCGCCGGTCGGCGCTCGCGCACGGCGCTGACCCCTTCGGCAGCGTCAGGGCCGAGGAAGCCGATCATCTCCAGGGCCAGGGACTGCTCGAAGATGGGCATGGCCATGCGCAGCCAACCGTTGAGCGAGTGCTTGGTCCAGGCCAGGGCGGTCTGACTTCCCGCCGCCAGGCGGCCGGCCAGCTCGAGGGCCACCGGCAACACGTCGTCTTGAGGCACGCACCGGCTGACCAGGCCGATCCGCTCCGCTTCCCGCCCGTCGATGAAGTCGGCGGTCATGAGGTAGTACTTGGCCTTGGCCATCCCGCACAGCAGAGGCCAGATGACGGCGGCGTGATCACCGGCGGCCACGCCCAGGCGCAGGTGGCCGTCACTGATG
>DATLUK010000223.1:0-2712 GCA_035533195.1 Acidimicrobiales bacterium
CGGCGCCTGTCAACCTTTGAGAGACAGAAAGTTTGGGCAATCACTGTGCCGTCGTGGTCACCTCCTCGGGTCGGTTGATCCACGCCACGGTCGGTAGCTCCGGGGGCGTGGGGACCTTGCGGACGAAGCGCTCGGGATGAGCGGCGTAGGCGGCGTGGAGCACCTGGCCGCGCCGTTCTCGGACCAGTTCCGCCCTGCCGTAGTGGACGTCGGCCGGAGTGTGGAACCCGATGCCGGAGTGTCGGTGGTCGTGGTTGTACCAACTGAAGAACCGAGCGCAGTGGGCATGGGCGTCCTCGAACGACCCGAAGGCCTTGGGGAAGTCCGGCCGGTACTTGAGGGTCCGGAAGTGGCTCTCCGAGTAGGGGTTGTCGTTACTGACATGGGGTCGGCTGTGGGACTTGGTGACCCCGAGGTCGGCCAGCAGGTGGGCCACCGGCTTGGCGATCATCGGTGATCCTCGATCGGAGTGGATGGTGAGCTCGCCGGCACCAATGCCCTGCTTCTCGATGGTCTCGGCCATGAGGGCCTCGGCCAGGCTGGCCCGCTCGGCTCGGGCCAGCATCCACCCGGGCACGTAGCGGCTGTAGATGTCGATGATCGAGTACAGGTAGTAGTAGGTCCACTTGGCCGGGCCGAGGAGTTTGGTGATGTCCCACGAATAGACCTGGTTCGGTCGGGTGGCCACCAGCTCGGGTTTCACCCGGGCCGGGTGGGTGGCATGGCGCCTCCGGTCGCCCACCTCCCCGTGCTCGCGGAGGACCCGGTACATGGTGGAGACCGACCCCAGGTAGACGCCCTCATCGAGGAGCTTGGCGTACACGGTGGCCGGCGCCTCGTCGATGTGCTCCTCGCTGTCGAGCACCCGGTGGATCTCCTTCTTCTCGACCTCGCTGAGCGCTCGGGGCTGGGGAGTTGCCACCCGCTCGGGCCTGGGCGGGGCCGGACTCTTCCGGTGTCGGCGGTAGTGGCGGGCCCGGGGTTCACCGAGGGCATGGCACGCGGCCCGCACCCCGACCACCAGGGCCAGTTCGTGGATGGCGTCGTCGATCACCTGGTCTCGCCTCTCTCGTCCGGCGCGCTGTCGGTGGCGAGTTCCTCCAACAACGCGGAGAGTTTTCCCTGGACTTCGATGACCTTTCTGGCCTTGACCAGCTCGGTCTCGAGCTTCTCCTTGTCCTTCTTCAGCCGGGCGATCTCCTTGTTCCGGGAGTCCGTCGCCTGGCGGCCCGACGGTCGGGCCAGGGCCTCTTCGGCTCCCCGGTCCCGCTGGCGGCGCCACTCGGTGAGGAGCGAGGAGTAGAGGCCCTCCCGGCGCAGGAGCGCTCCCTTCTCGGCCTTGCCCAGGGTGTCGTACTCGGCCAGGATCCTCGCCTTGTAGGCGGCAGGGAACCGTCGTGGCCCTCGGGCTCGTTCGGGGACCTCGGGGTCCGGGTCGGTGGTGTCGTCCATGCCACCAGCATGCTGGCGCGTGTCGTCAGAGTGGGTGATTGTCGTTGTCATTTCGGGGCTCGTTTCCCCGCCCTCAGTTCAATCACCAGTTCGATCTGCCTCACTGAAGGTTGACACAGAGGGCTTCGGGGACTTGACGACAAGTGCTCCGATTGCGGTCAGCGGAACCCAGCAAGGTTTCCCTGTTGCCGGATGAATCAGCTTCCTCCATCAGTCAGCAATCGACGGCCCTTCTCGAACTCGGACCTGTTCAGTGCGAGGTTCCGATGCCAGCCTCCCGTGCGGAGAACTCCAACTCGGACTGGATGTCGTCCATGTTGTCCTCGTTCGATTTGTCCGCCCAGAACTCGTCGAACGCATAGGTGTCATGCTGGTAGACGGTTACTTCAGTGATCTTCCCGTGGTGAACCTCGAACTCGACAGCGGCGATCACGTCCAGGGCCTTGCCCTTCTTCGTTGCCGTCTCTCGCTGGAGGACAACCGCCCGCTCCGGTTCACTGAGCACATCCAAGACCTCGATCTTGAAAGTCCCGCCGCTACGGGCTTTCAACTGTCCGAGGAAGCCAAGCACCTCCTCGGGACCCTTGTAGTGACCGGCAAGACTGCTTCGTCCTGGCTCGTGCCATACAACGTCCTGGGCCATGACCACTCCCAGGAGGTCCAGGTCACCTGACTCAAAGTCCTGGTACGTCCGTCGCACCAACGACTCATATGCATTTTCCGGCATCATGTTCCATCCCCTTCCATCTGGTCCATCTTCGCCCCGGTGAGCCGAGTGGGTAGAGGAGAAGGTCACAATCCGACGGGTGCGAACCCGAACGTGCTTGTGTCTGGGGCCCACTGGAAGCAGGGGAGTACGCTTCGGGGCACGGCCGGAAGGGGGTTCGAGCATGGAACTGACGTTCCACTATTCGGCGACCCGGGCGGAACTGGTGTCGTCAGAGAACTCCTGGTACGTGACATTTGTGATGGTCGATTCTGCCCCGATCGTCCACGAGTTCTCCTCACGCCATGACGTTGGCGATCCCACGTTTGATTGGCGGCTCGCTGATCAAACGGCGGTGATCGACCACTTCGAGGAGCGTCTTCGGGCAGCCGGATACCACCCTGTGCGTAGTCAGGCTCGGCTGCCGCCGTTGGTCGTGGCATCGTGGACACTGAGTCCACCGGACATTTAAGCCTCGCCCTCCTGCATCCCCCCTGTGCCGCAAATGGCAAGACATCTACGTTCGAAGCTCCCGGCAGCCTGCCCCCGAACGC
>DATLUK010000224.1:0-2331 GCA_035533195.1 Acidimicrobiales bacterium
GGTGGGGGCCCGGCCCAGGTCGGACTCCAGAGCGGTGGTGGCCTTGCGCAGGGTGTCGAGCTGATCGACCACGTGGATGGGCAGGCGGATGGTGCGGGCGGTGTTGGCCACGCCCCGGCCGATGGCCTGGCGGATCCACCAGGTGGCATAGGTGGAGAACTTGAAGCCCTTGCGGTAGTCGAACTTCTCCACGGCCCTGATCAGGCCCACGTTGCCCTCCTGGACCAGGTCGAGCAGGGGCAGGCCGGACCACTGGTAGCGCTTGGCGACGGACACGACCAGGCGGAGATTGGACTGGACGAAGGTGTCGGCGGCCTGGTCGGCAGCCCGGACGGCACGGCGAAGTCGAGCCCGCTCGGAAGAGGGCAGGCCCTTCTGTTCCAGCCTTGCCCGAGCGGCGGCGCCGACCTCCATGATGGCGCCGAGGCGGGCCTCATCGTCCTTGGTCAGGAGCGGATAGCGGGCGATGTCATCCAGATAGAGGCGGACCAGGTCCTGGTCCTCTGGGCCGTATGCGGAGCGGGAGACAGTTCGAGCCATAGCAGTAGTACAACGCTTCCCAGCTGCGTACATTCCCGGCTCCGGCGGATTGACATTCCCGTTCCCCGGCACGTGATGCCTACACAGCGGCCGCCGGCGTGGTTGTCTCATGGTCGTGCGCGAGCTCTACGGGACAGTGGTCGGCCGCTGGTACGTGATGGTCCTGGGGGTGGTCTACCTGGTGGCCGCCGTCCGGCACCTCGGCTGGAGGAAGACCGGCCTCTATACGGTGGCCGCCCTGGCCATCGGAGCCTTGGCCGAAAACGGCTCCGTCCACCTGGGTGTCCCCTACACCCGCTACGCCTTCAATTCGGCCTTACGCGGCAAAGAGGTCTTCCTGGGCGATGTGCCGCTCATGGTGCCGCTGTCGTACACCTTCATGGGCTATTTCGCATTCGCCACCGGGCGCCTGGTCGTCTCCGGGCCGTGGAGGACGCGGGGCCGGAGCTGGGGACATGAGTACCTAATGGCCCTGGTCCTGGCGGTATGGGCCATCTGGACCTTCGACCCGGTGGCCCGTCTGGGCAACCGCTGGTTCCTGGGCCGGCTCTTCCACTACGCCGGTCCCGGGTTCTGGTTCGGCCTCCCGGTTGGCAGCCAGCTCGGATTCACCCTCACTGCCGGCCTTCTGATCGGGCTGCTGGCCTGGATGACCCGGAACGAGCCTGACCTGGCCGTCTCCGACTGGCGCCGCCACCCCCACCTCATCTCCCTGGCCACCTACCACGGCCAGATCCTGTGGCTGGCGGTGGTGGCCTGGGTCCTCGAGGCCGACACCCTGGGCGGCTCGGCCGTGCTCATGTGGGTCCCCGCGGCCCTGGTGACGGCCGTCTACTGGTCGTCCCTGCGCCCCCGGGGTGGTCGCGACGGCGAAG
This sequence comes from Acidimicrobiales bacterium, assembly GCA_035533195.1. GTDB lineage: Bacteria > Actinomycetota > Acidimicrobiia > Acidimicrobiales > JAJPHE01 > DAHUYE01. The sequence goes on from DATLUK010000224.1 coordinate 1,416, forward strand.
ATGCCGTCGTGACCTCACTCCAAGCGGCCCCCTGACCCCGGTGGAGGCGGCCGGCTCCGGACCCGTCCGCCGGGTCGGATTCGAGGACCCCGGCTTCTACGCCGGTGACCCGGACCCGGCCCTGGCCGGGCTGCGCCGAACCCGGCCCTTGCATCAGGAAGGCGAAGGGCTGTGGGTCCTGACCAGGCACGAGGACGTTTCGGCCGTGGGGCGGGCTCCGGGACATTTCATCTCGTCCCTGGGAGTGCTGCTGGCCGACCGGAACCGGGAGGTGGCCGCCGCCGACTCCATCCTCTACTTAGACCCGCCCGCCCACACCCACTACCGGAAGCTGGTCAGCCGGGCCTTCACACCCCGGACGGTGGCCCACCTCGAGCCGATCATCAGACAGCTGGCCCAGGAACTGCTCGACAGCATGGACCCGGCCCGGGAGTGCGACCTGGTCGACGGGCTGACCGCCCCCCTGCCCATCCTGGTCATGGCCGAGTTGTTGGGCATCCCGGCCGCCGACCGGCACGACTTCCGCCGCTGGTCCGACGCCGTGATGGCTGCCGCCACCGAGCTCACCGATGAGAACGCCGCCCAGGCCTTCGAGTTGTTCATGTACTTCGACGCCAGGCTGGCCGAACGGGAGTCCGATCCGGGCGATGACCTGCTGTCGGCCCTGGTGGCCGCCGAGGTGGACGGCATCCGCCTGACCCGCCAGGAGCAGCTGGGCTTCTGCATGACCCTGCTGGTGGCCGGGAACGAGACGACGCGCGCCCTCATCACCGGCGGCGCCCTGGCCCTGGCCGAGCACCCCGACCAGCGGGCCGCCCTGGCCGCCGATCCCAGCCGCCTGCCCGATGCGATCGAGGAGATGCTGCGCTGGGTCACCCCGATCATGGCCATGGGCCGCACCACCACCGAGCCGGTT
>DATLUK010000225.1:0-4216 GCA_035533195.1 Acidimicrobiales bacterium
GACGGCCAAGGTGGCCGGAAAGACGGTCAACCGCAGATTGACACCAGACGAGGCTGCGCTCTACAACGAATGGATCGGCAACGACCGACAGGTACGCGCCCTGATCGCTGAGATGCGTGAGGTGGCGGCGCAGGCCCAACAGCTCATGCTCGAGGAAACCCAGAGCAAGGCTGGCTGAGGTTTAATCGCAAGATTAAGGAACGAACGAGAATTCTCCATCAAGAGCGAAAGTTCAGGCGTCTTCGAGGGTGTGTTTGAAGTGCATACCCGGGCGGCGGCGGGGCCAGACCGGTCCGGATGCGAGTGGCCAGACGGGCGGGATGCCCAGGTTGCGCGGCTAATCGCGCCAGTCTGGGGCGGCTACGAAGGTCCGGTACGCCTGCCGGGCGATCAGCAGACCTCCGACCAGGATCACCCACGCCGGCCAGAAGGCGCCACCGCCGCCCAGCGCCCAGATGGCCACGCAGACAACCATCAAGAACCCGGTGCGCTGCGCTCGGGCCACGAAATGGCGCAAGCTCGAGGAATGCCGGTCCAGGCTCAACTGCTCTCCAATCCGGGCAATGAGCGACCCGACACCGAGTCCGGTCTGCTTCCAAGCCTAATAATTCTCCGCCCGAACCCGACCGTCGGCAAGCAGGGAGGGCCCCGGCGGCGGAGGCGGACCTGTGGAACACTCAGAGCGTGGGTAGGGCGAATTCCGAGTCCGGGCTCTGCGGGCACCCGGACGGACCCTCCCTCACCAAGTCCGCCCAGGTGCAGCTCGGTCAGCTGGAGCCGGAGGAGCGCGAACAGCTGGAGATTGTCATCCGCGCCCTCCGATCAGCCGAGGATGTGCAGCGCTACGGATGGCCGGTCAGCGATAGCCCAGCCGGGGAGGTTTGGCGGGTGCGGGCCGGCCGGGTTGGGTTGTTCGTGGCCATCGATGAGGACAGCCTCCTGGTGGTCGGCCTGGCGGTGCGCCGCCCGGACTCGGGTGAGTTCTACGGAGGCTGGGACTGACCTTCCCGTAGTCCGGAAGCCACGACCAATCAGACGAGGGGGAAGGTGGGAGGAGGGTCGGTCTCCTCGAGGATGGCCCGCATGCGGGCCTCGACCGCCGGCTTGATGGAGTCAGGATGGGTCAGGACGTAGAAGCGCCCCGCCTCGACCGCCGCGGCCACCTGGTCGGCCACCTCGGCCGGGTCCATGCCCTCGGCCAGGAAGCGCTCCTGGGTCGCTTGGCGCATGCGCTCCCGTTCGGGTGAGATCGAGCCCTCCGGGCGAAGGTGCTCCGGGCGGTTGCGCTCAGCGCTGACGATCCGGGTCGCCACCATGCCCGGACACAGGACGGACACTCCGATGGGTGCGCCGGCCGCCCGCAGGTCGTACCAGAGTCCCTCGGTGAGCCGGGTGACAGCGTGCTTGGTCACGGAGTAGATGGAGGCACCACCGGTGGACAGGCCAAGGACCGAGGAGGTGTTCACCACGTGGCCGGGCTGGCCGCCGGCGATCATCCCCGGCAGAAAGGCGCGGATGCCGTTCACGACCCCCATGAGGTTGACCCCCAGAACCCAGGTCCAGTCCGAGGAGGTGGTCGTCCAGATCGCTCCCCCACTGCCGCTGACGCCGGCGTTGTTGCACAGCAGGTTGACCGGACCGAATCGATCGACGGCCGAGCGTTCCAGCTGGGCGACCTGGTCGGCATCCGAGACATCGGTGCCGAGGGCCAAGACGGCTGCGCCCATGCCGGAAACCTCAGCTTCGGCTTTGTCCAGAGCGTCGGCTTCGACGTCGGCCATCACCACGTTCATCCCCGCCGAGGCGAACCGCTTGGACATGGCCAGACCGATGCCGCTGGCCGCCCCGGTCACCACGGCCGTTCCCTTGAGTTCCATGCCCGATCCTCCCCGTCCGGAAGGACATTAGGACGGCCGGCGGTAGGCGGTAGGCGGTCAGCCAGCCTCATGCCTCCAGAAGGCGGCGGCGCAGAGCGTCCATGAGGGTGATGGTGCAGAACTGCCGGACCCGGTCGCGGTCACCGGGCAGGTGCAACTCCAGTGCCTCGGCGGGTTGGTCAGGCAGGGCCAGACCGATGAAGGCCGTCCCCGGCGCCACCTCCTCCTGGGGGTCGGGGCCGGCCACACCAGTGGTGGAGATGCCGACGTCGGCACCGGTCAGGCGGCGCACTCCCTCCGCCATCTCCTGGGCGCAGACCAGGGTGACCACCGGGCCTCGGGTGACACCGAGCAGGTTGAACTTCACCTCAGAGTCGTAGGCCACCACTCCCCCCTTGAACCAGTCACTGGCTCCGGGGACATTGACCAGGCGGGAGGCCACCAGCCCCCCGGTCAGCGACTCAGCCACGGCCAGGGTCAGATCCCTCTCGACCAGAGCCGCGCCGACGGCGTGTTCCATGGACTGCTCATCCACGCCGAAGACGCGGTCTCCGAGCAGTCGGCGCAACTCGGACTCCTCCCCGGCAATGACCGACTCAGCCGTCTCCTCATCCGGAGCCTTGACGGTGATGCGCACCTTGATTCCCTCAATACCACTGGCCAGGAAGGCGATGGTGGGGCGGGGGGCGGAGAGGGTGGCTTCATCCTCGGGTTGGTCGAGCAGCTCGAGCCGAGGCGCCACCAGTTCGGCCACCGCCGACTCGGCCAGGCCCCAGGTGCGCAGGGTGCGGGAGCGGATGACCGCCTTCTCCCCGGAGCGGGACTGGAGGTCGGGGACCACGGCCCGGTCCATCATGTCCGTCATCTCGTAAGGGACACCGGGCATGGCGTACATGACCTTGTCACCGACCGGGCAGATGAGCCCAGGGGCGGTGCCGCGGGTCTGGGGGATGACCCGCGCCCCCTCGGGCACGTCGGCCTGGCGCAGGTTGTTCTCGGACATGGTCCGCCCGCGTTGGGCGAACATCGAGCGGATGTGGCCGGCCACCGCTTCGTCACGGACCAGCTTGGCGCCCATCACCTCGGCTATCGCTTCGCGGGTGATGTCGTCCTGGGTCGGGCCGAGGCCCCCGCAGACCAGCACGGCGTCGCTGCGCCCCAGGGCGAGGCGCAGGGCGGAGACAATGCGGCCGAGGTTGTCGCCCACCTTGGTCTGGTAGTGCGAATCGATCCCGGCCTCGGCCAGGCGCTGGCCCATCCAGGCGGAGTTGCTGTCAACGATCTGGCCGAGCAGCAACTCGGTCCCGACCGCCACGACCTCTACCTTCAACTAGCGGGTTCCGGCGCCACTCGGGCGTTGCGGTAGGCGGTCAGGTACTGAGCCCCGGTCCAGAGGGACAGCACCACCGCCACCCAGAGGAAGGTGCGGGCCACGATGAGGTGGCGGGGGGCCAGCAGAGGCAGGACGGAAAACCCAACGGCGCAGTCCTGGGCCAGGGTCTTGAGCTTGGCCAGACCGGTGGCGGGGACACTGATGCCACGTCGTCCGAGCCGGCTGCGCATGATGCTGATGGCGAGTTCGCGCAGGGCGATCAGGGCAACCGGAAGCCACCACTGCTCGTGCTTGTCCACCAGTACCGCGAGCGAGCCGATCACAAGGATCTTGTCGGCCAGGGGGTCGAGGAAGGCGCCCGAGCGGGTCGTCCCCATGCGCCGGGCGATCCAGCCGTCGAGGATGTCGGTGGCCACCAGGGGGAGCCCGACGGCCACGGCGGGCCAGCAGGGGCCGCGTGCGGCCACGATGAGGATGAACACGGGAGTGGCCAGGAACCGGGCCAGAGTAAGGGCGTTGGCCGGCGTGGCCAGGGCCGACGGACCGAAGCCGCCCCGGGAACCCCCGCTGGTTCCGGCGGTGCCGGCTCCCGCGGCCACGGTGCTCATGCCGTCACCGTAGCCAGGTCGGCCGGGTCGGCGCCCACCCGGACGGGAACGGCCTCCAGGTCGGGCCCGCCGGCTCCGGTCACCACATAGGTCCCGATGGAGCCGACCGGAACATCGAGGGGTACTTCGATGATGCCGTCGATCTCGGGGGCCTCCCGATGGCTGCGGCCCTGACCGGGTGCGTCCACCATCACGTCGATCCGCTGCCCGATGAGCCGGCGGCGGCGCTCGTGGGTGATGCGGTCCTGCAGCTCGGCCAGCTCGGCCATCCTCTCGCTCACCAGGCCGTCCGGGACAACCAGGTCGAGGCCGGCGGCGTAGGTGCCCTCCTCGGCGGAGTAGGCGAAGAAGCCGGCCCAGTCGAGCTGGTTCTCCTCCAGGAAGGCCAACAGGGCGTC
>DATLUK010000226.1:0-4119 GCA_035533195.1 Acidimicrobiales bacterium
AAGGCCTTCTGGTGCAGGACCGACGTAGGACTCTCGAAGGAGGCGAAATACGGCAGCACGTGGTCGGTGGCCAACATCACTTCCGGATTGGCGGTCGGGTCGTAGAGGGTCGGGTTCCAGGTCGGGTAGGTGGCCAACGACACGTACTGACTCGGAAGGTCGGCGTTGGACGGGTGGTACACCTTCCAGGAGATGCCGGCATCCTGAAGCACCTCCTGAACCGTCGGCCAGGTGCAGGACCACAGGGCGGTGGGGTCGGGATTGGTATCGGTTACCGGCCCTCCGTGGACGCCGGCCGGGTCGATGGTCCCGCTGTTGGCCATTAGGCGGTTGGGATGGGTTGGCCCGAGGATGGCGCAGTGATAGGCGTCGCAGAGAGTGAACTGGTCGGCCAGGGCGTAGTAGAAGGGGAGGTCGCTCCTGGTGTAGTAGCCCATCGTCATCGTGCCGTTGGCGCCCTCGTTGGCTGACGATGTATGGACCTTGACGTAGGAGTCCATCCTTCCGCCGTTCCAGCATTGGTGCTGGGGGCCCCAGTTGTGGGTGAGGTCCTTGGTGCACTCCTCGCCGGCGCCGATGTCCAGATGGAAGGGGAACAGCACGTTGGGTGGGCTGAGGGCCCCACCGCCCGGGTAGTCCTGCTCGAAGGCGCCGAATGACCCGGCCGGGTGATCATCGAAGCCGCGGCCTTTGGGGTAGGCCCCGAAGAAGTGGTCGTAGGACCGGTTCTCCATCATCAGGAAGACCACGTGCTCGACCGCCCCCAGGTCGGAGCCGGCCGGGGCGGTGGCGGCCGCACGGGCGATAGTGCCTCCGGAGGTGAGGCCGAAAGCCCGTGAGGAGCGGCTCATCAGTGCGACGGCTCCGAGGCCGGAAGCCGCCTTCAGAATGTCCCGGCGGCTGATCCGGGCCTGTTCCTTATTGTTCAAGGGTCGCCTCCGTGCCACCTGCCAGGGCGGAGTTGATCACGGCTGAGGCTGTCCAAGGCACGATTGGCCGGAAAAACCCGGGTGGTAGGCAGGATTTTACTTCGAAGAGCGACAGTTTGGACGTGAAAGTGCATATTCGGGCAATGGAGAGTGTGGGCCGGGCCCTCGAAGAAGTTCCCTGCCGCGGATCCCGCATGGAGGCTGGGCCCGTCCCAGGCCCGATCTCGGCGCAGTGTCCGGGCTGATGCCCTCCCCCCGCCGGGGTCCGGGCCGGCCGTCCTCCCCCCGCCCCGCCCGTCAGCCTCGTGCGATCGAGGGAATCACCTACCCCCCGCACCTGCCCGTCTCCGAGCGACGGGACGAGATCGGTGAGCTGGTGGCGGCCAATCAGGTGGTGATCGTCTCGGGGGAGACCGGATCGGGCAAGACGACCCAGCTGCCCAAGATCTGCCTGGAGCTGGGTCGGGGGATCGACGGGATGATCGGTCACACCCAGCCCCGCCGCATAGCCGCCCGGGCGGTAGCCGAAAGACTGGCCGAGGAGTTGGACGTGACCCTGGGTGCTCAGGTCGGCTATGCCGTGCGCTTCAGTGACCAGGTCGGCCCGGAGACCCTGGTCAAAGTGATGACCGACGGCATTCTCCTGGCTGAACTACAGCGCGACCGCGATCTGCGTCGCTACGACACCCTCATCGTGGACGAAGCCCACGAGCGCAGCCTCAACATCGACTTCATCCTCGGATACCTCAAGTCCCTGTTGCCCAGGAGACCCGACCTCAAGGTCATCGTGACCTCGGCCACCATCGACACGGAGCGCTTTTCGGCCCACTTCGACGGAGCGCCAGTGGTGGAGGTCACCGGCCGCACCTACCCCGTCGAGGTCCGCTACCAGCCGTGGGACGAGGAGGAGATCGACGCCGGGCGCGACCAGGTCCAGGCCGTATGCGACGCTGTGGTTGACCTGGGCCGGGAGGGCCCTGGCGACATCCTCGTCTTCCTCAGCGGGGAACGGGAGATCCGCGACACGGCCGAGGCCTTGCGGCGCCTGGATCTGGACAACACCGAAATCCTGCCTCTCTACGCTCGCCTGTCCACGTCCGAACAGCACCGGGTCTTCCGGGCCCATCCGGGCCGGCGGGTGGTGCTTTCGACCAATGTGGCCGAGACATCGCTGACCGTTCCCGGTATCCGTTACGTCATCGACACGGGGTTGGCCCGGGTGTCCCGTTACAACCGCCGCACCAAGGTCCAGCGCCTGCCCATCGAGCCCGTCTCCCAGGCGTCGGCCAACCAACGAGCCGGTCGCTGTGGTCGCCTTGGACCGGGCATATGCGTCCGGCTGTACTCCGAGGATCACTTCGAGGGCCGCCCGGCGTTCACCGACCCCGAGATACTGCGTACCAACCTGGCTGCCGTCATTCTCCAGATGGCGGCCATCGGACTGGGTGACCTAGCCGGCTTTCCCTTCGTTGATCCGCCGGATGCCCGCAACATCCGCGATGGAGTCGACCTTCTGGAGGAACTGGGGGCCCTCAGTGCGAACACCGAGGATCCTCGCCATCTACTTACCCCGGTAGGGCGACGCTTGGCCCGACTGCCGGTCGATCCTCGTCTGGGACGGATGGTGCTGGAAGCGGAACGCAACGACTGCCTTCGTGAGGTCGTAATCATCGCGGCCGCCCTTTCCATCCAGGACCCCCGGGAGCGACCGGCGGACAAGAGACCGGCCGCGGACGAGGCCCACGCCCGGTTCCGACATCCCGGTTCGGATTTCCTCGGCTTCCTCGACCTCTGGAACTACCTCCAGGAGTCGCAGCAGAGGCTGTCGTCGTCCCAGTTCCGCCGCCTGTGCCGCAGTGAGTTCCTCAGCTACCAGCGGGTCAGGGAGTGGCAGGACATCTGCAGTCAGTTGCGCCAGATCAGCCGCGAGCTGGGGCTCCGTCCCAACTCGGAACCGGCGCCGCCCGATGTCATCCACCGCTCGTTACTGGCCGGTCTGCTCACCCATGTCGGGATGTGGGACCCGCAACGCCAGGACTACCTGGGGGCCAGGAACGCCCACTGGGCCATGGCCCCCGGCTCGGCCCTTCACCGGCGCTCGACCCGCTGGGTCATGGCCGGGGAGTTGGTGGAGACGTCCCGGATGTGGGCCCGCACCGCCGCCGGCATCCGCCCCGAGTGGATCGAGCCGCTGGCCGGCCACCTGGTCAATCGCAGTTACGGGGACCTGTACTGGGACCCCCGCCGGGCGGCGGCGGCGGCTGAGGAGCGGGTGACCCTATACGGGATTCCCATCGTGGCCGGGCGGCGGGTTTCCTACTCCCGGGTCGACCCGGACGGAGCTCGGGACATGTTCATCGAGCAGGCCCTGGTCGAAGGGGACTGGCACCGTCAGTACGATTTCATGGGGCACAACGCCGGCGTCCTGGAAGAGGCCCGCCGGTTGGAGGAGAAGTCCCGTCGGGGTGACCTGGTGGCGGGAGACGATGTGCTCTTCGACTTCTTCGATGCCCGGATACCGGCTTCGGTCTCCACGGGCGACGCCTTCGACCGTTGGTGGCGGAAGCAGGATGATCGACACCTGCTCGAGTTCAGTCTCGCCCTATTGGTGGGCGATGCCGACTCCTTCGACCCGGGGGCCTACCCGGAGGTCTGGAACCAGGGTGAGCTGTCCTTGGCGCTCACCTACAAGTTCGATCCTCTCGCCCCAGATGACGGCGTCAGCGTGCACATCCCCGTGGCCGTCCTCGAGCAGGTGGACGAGGTGGGGTTCGACTGGCACATTCCCGCCTTCCGGGAGGAACTGGTCACGGCCCTCATCCGCTCGCTGCCCAAAACGCTGAGGCGCCACTTCGTGCCTGCACCCGACCACGCCCGCGCCTTTCTGGCCGGGGATGGTGCGAAGGATGGTCCGCTGCTCGATGCCCTGTCGGCCGCCCTGACGCGGGCCTCGGGCCTGGCTGTCCCGACGGGGAGCTGGGATCTGCGCCAGCTACCCGCCTACCTGAGGCTGACCTTCGTGGCGGAGGACGCGGCTGGCGGCGTCCTGGGTTCGGGCCAGGACCTGGGCGAACTCAAGCTGGGCCTGGCCCGACAGGCGCGGGCCGAAGTGGCCACGGTCTTTTCCGCCTTGGAGGTCCGGGGAGCCAGTCGTTTCGAGTGGGAAGCATTGCCGGCCGAGGTGTCGGCT
>DATLUK010000227.1:0-9964 GCA_035533195.1 Acidimicrobiales bacterium
TTCGATGCTGAGGTCGAAGTACAACAACTCCAGGTCGAGGTAGGGCAGAATCAGCTGTTCCTTGATGAACTGCCAGATGATGCGGGTCATCTCGTCCCCGTCGAGCTCGACCAGGGGCGTTTTTACGGAAATCTTGGCCACAGCGCCAGCCTATTCGTCGGTTGCGGGGCCCGAGTCAGGCGGCCGGGCCAGCAGCGTCAGCCGTAGGCCGGCGTCAGGCGTAGGCCGGCGTCAGTCGTGGGCGCCGAGTCCGAGCCCGGCGTAGATCTCCCTGGTGGCCGTCGAGCGGTTGAGCGTGTAGAAGTGCAGGCCGGGCGCGCCCGCCTCCAGCAGCGCCTCGCACAGCTCGGTGAAGATGGTCACGCCCTCCCGGCGCACCGCCTCCCGGTCCGGCCCGGCCCTTTCCAGTCGGGCAGCCAGCGCGTCCGGGACGGGGGCGCCCATGGCGGCCATGGCCGGCACCGAACGCAGATTGGTGACCGGCATGATCCCCGGGATGACCGGCTTGTCCATGCCCAGACGGGCCAGGTCCTCGACCAGGCCCACGTACTCGTCTACCGAGTAGAAGAACTGGGTCACCGCGAAGTCCGCCCGCTCCAGTTTCTCGGCCAGGAACCGCCGGTCGCTGGCCCGGTCAGGAGACCGTGGATGGCCGATGGGATGGGCGGCCACTCCGATGGAGAATCCGCCGATGGCCCGGGCCAGTTCCACCAACTCGGCGGCGTGCTCCAGCTCCCCGGGGACGGCGTCGGGGTCGGTGGGGGGATCCCCGCCCAGGGCCATCAGGTTCTCCACCCCGGCTTTGCGCAGATCGACCAGGATGTCGGCCAGCTCGAGGCGGCTGTGGCCCGTGCAGATGAGATGGGCCATGGGCGTGAGGCTGGTGGTCTGGCGTAGCCCGGCCACCAGATCGGTCGTGAGCTGGCGGGAGGAGCGGCCGCCCCGATAGGTGATGGAGACGAAGGAGGGCTCCAGGGCCTCGAGCTCCCGCAGGCTGCGCACCAGGACCAGGCGCTCCTCATCGGTCCGGGGCGGGAAGAACTCGAAGGAGAAGGTCCGTCCGGCCCGGAGGAGGCCATCGATCCTCGTCATGTCCCCGAGATCCTGGTCATATCCCCGCCAAGGCTACGGCCAGGCCGCTGAGGCGGGCGAACCCCGGCACGGCCGGCGTCTGGGTACTGTCCCGGCGTGAGCATGGAAGGGTTTGGCCCCTCGGCTGCCGCCGGTGGCCCGGATGACGTAGCCGGTCCGAGGAAGCGGCGGTGGCCCCGGCGCCTGATCATCGGGACGAACATCACCCTGATCGTGGTCATTATTGGCGCTGCCCTGGGCTACACCTACCTGCACTACCGGCTCAACCAGATCAAGAAAGTGGCGGTGGCTGGGGAGGCCCAAGCCGGTGGCGGCCAACCCCTGACCATCCTGGTGGCCGGATCGGACAGCCGGGCCGGGGAGTCAGCCGGCGCCGCCGCCCACTTCGGCTCGACCTCCCAAGTGGCCGGGCAGCGCAGCGACGTGATCCTGCTCGTCCACATCAATCCCTCCACCGACTCCGCCTCCATGCTGTCGATTCCCCGCGACACGGCCGTGACCATCGCCGGCACCCAGTCGGTCCAGAAGATCAACGTGGCCTTCAACAACGGGCCGAGCCAGCTGGTCCAGACCCTGACGGCCACCTTCGGGATCCGGATCAACCACGTCGCCCAGGTCACGTTCACCGGGGTAATGGACGTGGACAACGCCGTCGGCGGGGTGTGCATGAACTTCCCCTATCCGGCCCGGGACGGCTCCCCCACCGGCTACGGCAGCGAGAGCGGGCTGAACATCCCCACCGCCGGCCGCCACGTGCTGAACGGGGACCAGGCCCTGGCCCTGATCCGCAGTCGCTACTACCAGTACTACAAGAACGGGGAATGGATTCCCGAGGGCACGGGCGACATCGGGCGCATCATCAGACAGCACACCTTTCTCCGGGCCATGGCCTCCAAGGCCCTGCACGAGGCGGTGAGCAATCCCCTGACCGCCAACCGCCTGGCCACCGACGCCGTCCACGACGTCACCGTGGACAACGGCTTCTCCTCCAATGACATCCTCGGGTTGCTGGCCGAGATGCGAAACCTCCATCCCTCCGGCATCCCGAGCTGGACCCTGCCCACGACGCAGGCCTACTCCTACTCTCTGGGGGACTACCTGGTGCCCGAGCCGTCGGCCGACCAGGCGGTCATCCAGCAGTGGCTCAACTACCGGGCCCCGTCGTCCAAGCCGGCGCCGGCGGCCAAGCGCCCCTCGACTCCGACCACCATTCCACCGTCTTCGGTGACGGTGGCGGTGCGCAACGGATCGGGCAAGGCCAGCCAGGCCGGCACGGCCGCGGCCGGCCTGCGGGCCGACGGATTCAACGTGTCGGGTACGGGGGACGCCCCCAACTTCCAGTACGCCTCGAGCGAGGTCGACTACGGAAAGGGCGCCGACGCCCAGGCCCAGGCAGTGGCCGCCGACATACTCGGCGGGGCCAAGGTGGTGTCCAACCAGGCCCTGCCCTCCGGCGGGGTGGAACTGATCACGGGGGCCAGCTTCACCGGCATCAAGTCGATCCCCGCCCCGACCACTACGACCACGGCGCCGGCCTCAGGGTCCGCCTCGTCCTCCGGCCTGGAGTCGGTGCCCCCATGGGACCCGACCCCTTGCACCTGACCTGACTGCTCCGGCGCTGGTGGGCCTGTTGGGCAGTCTCCCTGGCGCTAGGGCTCAGGCGAGCCGGCGCTGGTGGGCCCGCTCGGCCGCTTCGATGGTGTTGCGCATGAGCATGGCGACGGTGGTCGGTCCGACCCCGCCGACCCGGGGGGTGATCCAGGAGGCCACCTCGGCCACCGACTCGTCGACGTCGGGCAGGAGCTTGCGCCCCTGGTAGCGCACTCCGGCCCCCACCACCACTGCCCCGGGCCGCACGTGCTCGGGCTGGATGATCCCCGGCACGCCGGCGGCGGCCACCAGGATGTCGGCCGAGCGAGAGAGGGCGCCCCAATCCGGCACCCCGGTGTGGATGACAGTGACGGCAGCGTTGGCGGTGGGCCGCTTCTGGGACAGGAGCAGTGCGAGGGGCCGGCCGATCGTCATACCCCGACCCAGGATGACCACGTGGCGGCCCGAGACCGGTATGTCGTAGTGGGCCAGCAGGGCCTCGACCCCGGCCGGGGTGCACGGAACCGGCCCCGGCATGGACAGGGCCAGGCGGCCCAGATTGAACGGGTGCAGACCGTCGACGTCCTTGTCCGGATCCATAAGGGCCAGGGCGGCGTCGTAGTCGATCTGGGGCGGGGCCGGATGCTGGAAGAGCACGCCGCTGACGCCGGGATCGGCGTTGAAGGACCGGACGACCTCCTCCACCTCGGCCTGGGTGGCGTCCTGGCCCAGGTGGACATGAGGGGAGGCGATACCGAGCTCGGCCGCCTTCTCCTGCTTCATGCGGATGTAGCCGGCGCTGGCCGGGTCGTCCCCCACCAGCAGGGTGGCCAAGCCCGCCGAGCCGCCGTTGGCGGTGAGCTTGGCAACGCGGGAGGCAACCTCAGTGAAGACGGCGTCGGCCACGGGAGCCCCGGGCATCAGTTGGGCGGTCATCAGTGCAGGAAGTGCCTCTCCCCGGTGAGCACCATGGCCACACCGGCCCGTTCGGCGGCGGCTATGACGTCGGCGTCCCGGGCGCCCCCTCCGGGCTGCACGACCACGGCGGCGCCGGCCTCCACCGCCGCCTCGACCCCGTCCGGGAAGGGATAGAAGGCGTCACTGGCGCAGGCGCCCCCCTTGGCCCGCCCGGCGGCCTTGCGGGCGGCTATCTCCCCCGAGTCCACCCGCTTCTGCTGGCCGGCGCCGATGCCGACGGCCTGGCCGTCCTTGACCAGGATGATGGCGTTGGACTTGACGTGACCGCAGATGCGCCACGCCAACTCGGCATCCCGCCACTGCTCCTCGGTCGGCACCGTGCTGGTCACCACCTTCCAGTCGGCCCGGCCGGCGTCGAAGCGGTGGGCGTCCTGGACGAGGTACCCGTCGCTCAGCTGGCGCAGCTGGAGGCGAGGTGCGGTGGGGGCCTGCGCCTCCAGGGCCCGGGTGTTCTTGCGCCGGGCGCGCAGAGCATCGAGCACCCCCGGGGCGTAGGACGGAGCGATCACGACGTCGGCCTGGGCGGCGGCCACCATCCGCTCGGCGGTGGCGGCGTCGAGGGGGCGGTTGACGGCCACGATGCCGCCGAAGGCGGACTGGTCGTCACACTCGTAGGCGAGCCGGTAGGCGGTGGCCAGGTCATCGGCCACGGCCACCCCGCAGGGGTTGGCGTGTTTGACGATCACGGCACAGGGCCGGTCGCCCCCGATGTCATGCACCATGAACCAAGCGGCGTCGGCGTCGTAGATGTTGAGATAGGACAAGGGCAGGCCGAAGTGCTGGACCACCGTGTCCCACCAGCCCGTTCTGCCCACCTCCCGGTAGCGGGCGCCGATCTGGTGGGGGTTCTCCCCGTAGCGCAGGTCCTGGGCTTTCTCCAGGGCCAGGTGGAAGGTCGGGGGCAGGGTCGGGGCGGCGCCGGCGGTCGTGGTGGCGCCGGCGGGCGCGGCGGTGGCCTCGGCGGCGGCGGGGTCGTCCAGCCATCCGACGATGGCGGCGTCATATGCGGCGGTGTGGGCGAAGGCGTCCCGGGCCAAGCGGCGTCGGGTGGCATCGGATAGGGCGCCCTCCGACTTCAACTCCTCCAACACCGCCGGATAGTCGGCGGGACTGACCACGATCCCGACGAAGGCGTGATTCTTGGCTGCCGCCCTGACCATGGTCGGTCCACCGATGTCGATGGTCTCGATGCCCGGGCGCTCCCGGAAGGCGTAGAGGTTGACCACCACCAGGTCGATGGGGGTGATGCCGTGCTCGGCCAGATCGGTCATGTGCCGGGGCTTGGATCGGTCGGCCAGGATCCCGCCGTGTACGGCCGGGTGGAGGGTGACTACCCGGTGGTCGAGCATCTCAGCGAAGCCGGTCAGATCGGCCAGCTTGGTCTGAGCGACCCCCGCCGCCTCCAGGGCGTCCCCGGTCGAGACCGAGGCGACTATGTCCCAGCCCAGGTCGACCAGGCCGGCGGCCAGCGACTCGATGCCGGTCTTGTCCCAGACGGATAGGAGGGCTCGGGGGCTCATCAGAACGGGGCTCCTTGGGATTCGATGAACAGTTGGATGGTGCGGGGGTAGAGCCGCCGCTCGGTGGACTTGATGCGCTCGTGCAGTCTGTCGGCGGTGTCACCGGGCAGGACGGGCACGGCCTCCTGGGCCAGGATCGGGCCGGCGTCCACGTCCAGGCTGGCGATGTGCACGGTGCAGCCGGTGACCTTGACCCCGGCCGTCAGCGCCTCCTCGACCGAGTGCCAGCCCGGGAAGGCCGGCAGCAGGGACGGGTGGGTGTTGAGGATCCGTCCCGGATAGGTGTCGTGGATGGGCTTTTCCAAGATGGTGCCGAAGCCGGCCATGACCACCAACTCGACCGAGGCGGCAGTCAGAACGTCGACCACCCGGTGGGTGTAGGCCAAGCGGTCGAAGTCGGGGCCGAAGGAGCTGCGCTCGATGACCGCCACCTCCAGGCCGGCCAGTTTGGCCACCTCCACCGCCCGGCATGGCCGGTCCACCAGCACCACCTCGGGGTGGAGGCCCTCATCGATGATGGCCCCCAGGATGGTGCCGCTACCCGACGCCAGCACCCCTATCCGCACTGGCCCGAGGCTACCAAGAGGCGGGGCCGCTCCTAGAGCTTCCCAACCAGGCCGGCCATGATCTCACCGGCCTCGGTGGGATTGAGGGCCACCTGGGCTCCCGCCGCCGAGAGAGCGTCCATCTTGGCCTTTGCCGTGCCCTGCGAGCCGCTGATGATGGCGCCGGCGTGGCCCATCTTCTTGCCCGGAGGGGCGGTCACCCCGGCGATGTAACACACCACCGGCTTGGACATCTCCTTGGCGATGAACTCGGCCGCCCTCTCCTCCTCCGACCCGCCGATCTCACCGATCATGAGCACGGCCTTGGTCTCGGGATCGGCCTCGAAGGCGGCCAGGCAGTCGATGAAGCCGGTGCCGGGGACGGGGTCCCCGCCGATGCCCACTCCCGTGGTCTGGCCGATGCCCTTCTGGGTCAGCTCGTAGAGGGCCTGGTAGAAGACGGTGCCGGAACGGGAGACCAGGCCGACCGGTCCGCCCGCCTTGGCGATGTCCCCGCTGGTTATCCCGATGTTGCACTTGCCCGGGCTGATGATGCCGGGGCAGTTGGGCCCGAGCAGGCGGGTGGCCGGGAAGTTCCGGCGCAGGGTGTTGAACACCCGGGCCTCGTCCTGGGCGGGGATGAACTCGGTGATACACACGATGAACTCGATGCCGGCCTCGGCCGCCTCCAGGATGGCGGAGGGGGCGGCGGTCGGGCCCACCGAGATGAACGACGCGGTGGCCCCGGTCTCCTTGACGGCGTCGGCCACCGAGGTGAAGAGCGGGATGCCCTCCACGTCCTGGCCGGCCCGGCCCGGGTTGGTGCCGGCCACCACCTGGGTCCCGTAGGCCCGGTTGCGCAGGCCGTGGTAAGCGGCCTGATTCCCCGCGCTGGGGCTCAGCCCCTGGATGACGACCTTGGTCTTCTGGTCGACGAAGATGCTCACTTTCCGCCTCCTGCGGCCGTGACTTTGCCTCCGGCCAGTTCGGTGGCCTTCTGGGCCGCTTCGATCATGGTGGGCAGCGAGATGAGCCGGTCCGACTCGTGCTCGGCCAGTATCGCCCTGCCCTGTTCGGCGTTGGTGCCATCCAGGCGGATGACGATGGGCGACTTGATGTCGACCCGCCCGAGGGCAGTGACGATGCCGTTGGCCACATCCTCTCCCCGGGTGATGCCACCGAAGATGTTGATGAAGATGGCCTTCACCTTCTCATCGGTGTTGATGACCTCCAGGGCATTGGCCATGACCTCGGCATTGGCCCCACCGCCTATGTCGAGGAAGTTGGCCGGCTCCCCGCCAACCTGCTTGACCACATCGCACGTGCTCATGCCCAGCCCGGCCCCGTTGGCAATGATGCCGACGTAGCCGTCGAGCCCGACGTACTGGAGTCCCTTGGACTTGGCCAGGGCGTCGCGGGGGTCCATGACCTCCAGGCCGCGGAATTCGTCCCATTCGGGGTGACGGAAGGCGGCGCTGTCATCCAGGGTGACCTTGGCGTCGAGGGCGTGGACCTTGCCCTCGGGAGTGAGGATCAGCGGGTTGATCTCCACCAGGTCCGCGTCTCCCTCGACGAAGCACTTGTACAGCTTGACCAGGATGTCGGCCGCCCCGTCCCGAGCCTCGGGGTCGAGGTTGGCGTCCTCCACCAGCCGCCGGGCGGCGGCCAGGTCGAGGCCGTCCACCGGGTCGATGTGCAACTTGGCGATGGCCCCCGGGTTGGTCTCGGCCACCGACTCGATCTCCACGCCGCCTTCGGCCGAGACCATGGCCAGATGCTTCTTGGCCGCCCGGTCCAGGGTGAAGGAGGCGTAGTACTCCTTGGCGATGTCGGAGGCGTGCTCGACCCAGAGCCGCTTGACCACGTGACCCTTGATGTCCATGCCCAGGATGTTGCCGGCGTGGGCGCGGACCTCATCGGCGTCGGCGGCCAGCTTGATGCCGCCCGCCTTGCCCCGGCCGCCGACCTGCACCTGGGCCTTGACCACGACCGGATAGCCGGCCGCCTCAGCCTGGGTCACCGCCTCGTCCACGGTGTCGGCCACCCCTCCCTTGCTCACCGGGATGTCCCAACGGGCGAAGTACTGCTTGCCCTGGTATTCGAAGAGATCCATCAGCGATCCTCTCTGGAGTCGAGGGCCTCGCGCAACCACTGCGCGATGGCATTGAGGGGCGCGCCGGGGCCGAAGACCTCGGCCACCCCCTGCTTCTTGAGCTCGGGAATGTCCGTCTCGGGGATGATCCCGCCCACCATCACCAGCACGTCCTCGGCCCCCTCGGCCTTGAGGCCTTCGACCACCCGGGGCACCAGGGTCATGTGGGCTCCGGACAGGATGGACAGGCCGACGGCATCGGCGTCCTCCTGGACCACGGCCGCCACGATCTGCTCCGGCGTCTGGTGTAGGCCGGTATAGATGACCTCAAAGCCGGCATCGCGAAGAGCCCGGGCGATCACCCGGGCGCCGCGGTCATGCCCATCCAGGCCGGGCTTGGCCACCACCACTCGGTAGGGGACACTCATCGGGGCGGCATGGTCCCACAATTCCCTCACCGCGCCCCAATCTCTGCTCTCTTCCCGGCGGGTCCCCTGCCCCCCGCCTCCTCCACCGGCGAGGACCCCAACCCCGCCGTGGCCGTGGCTTAGTCGAACAACTTCTTCACCTCGGCCCGCCTGACCTTGCGGGTCCCGGTCCGGGGCAGCTCCTCGGCGAAGAGGAAACGGACCGGCACCTTGTAAGCGGCCAGGCGGTCGGTGGCCCAGGCGGCCAACTCCTCGGCGGTGACCTTCTGGTTCGGGGCCAGCCGGATGGCGGCGGCCGGCACCTCGCCCACCCGGGGATCGGGCAGGCCGACCACGGCGGCCTCGGCCACGGCCGGGTGCTCCTCCAGGGCCCCCTCGACCTCCACGGCGTAGACGGAGTATCCGCCCCGCTTGATGACGTCCTTCTCCCGCCCGGCAAAGTGGATGATCCCGAAGGCGCCCTTCCTCGCCATATCCCCGGTGCGCAGCCAACCGTCCTCGGTCAGCACCTCGCGGGTGGTCGCCTCGTCCCCGTGGTAGCCCTCGAGCACCCCGGGCCCCTTCACCCACAGTTCGCCCACCTGGCCGGCGGGGACATCCTTGCCGTCGTCCCCGACCACCCGGAGCCGGTTGGGCGGCATCGGGACCCCGACCGAGTCCCCGGGGAGAAGGCGGAGCCAGGGCAGGGACATCTTGAGCGCCACTCCGCCTCCGGTTTCCACCATGCCGTAACCCTCGACGAAGGCAGCTTCGCCGATGGTGCGGCCCAGCCCCGGCAAAGTGGCCGCCGCTCCCATGGCCTGGAACTTCCGGGCCAGCTCGGCGGGCATGGCGTCGGCGCCGGATATCCAGACCCGGACCGAGCTCAGGTCCCGGTCCTCGGCTCCGGCCTCGTCCATGAGCCGGTACATGGCCGGCACCCCCACGAAGACAGAGGCCCCCCGCTGCTCCAGGGCATCCAGGGCGTCATTGGGCCGGAAGCGGGGCAGGAAGAAGACGGGAATGCCCGCGGTGGCGAAGCCGAGAGCGGCTACGAATCCCATGATGTGGGACAGCGGGAGGCCGAAGACGGCCTCGTCATGGCGCAGGATGGAGGGGAAGAGAACGGCGGCGCCGACCTGGCCGAGCAGAGCCCGATGCGTCAGCCGGGCCCCCTTGGGCCGCCCCGTCGTGCCCGAGGTGTAGAAGATGGCCGCCACCGAACCCGGGTCGGCCGGGGCGGCGGGCGTCGGGCCGGCGGGGGCGGGCCGAGCGCCGGCGCTCAGGAGCTCATCGGACGTACGGACCACCCAGGCGGCGCCGGCGTCGGCGGCCACCAGCTCGATCTCCTTGGGGCGCAGCTCGGAGTTGAGGGGGACGGGGATGGCCCCGGCCCGGGCGACGGCCAGGGACGCCAGCCAGAGGTCGTAGTTGTTTGGCAGGGCGAGAACGACCCGGTCCCCGGCGCCGACCCGCCCGGCCACGGTCGAGGACATGGTCGCAACCCGCTCGGCGGCCTGCCTGAAGCTCAGTTCGGTGCCGCCTGCTTCCTCGACCAGGCGGCGATCGCCATGGACGGCGGCCAGGCGATCCATGAGGGTGCCCAGAGTGGCGTTCCGGCCAGTGGCCAGCATGACCCGTTCTGACCAGCCCGAAAGTGCCATTTGGTCAACCATCCTTCATATTTTCGCGATGGGCGGGTATAAAGCTGTTGATGGTTGCGCTGGGGTCCGAAGAGTG
>DATLUK010000228.1:0-4156 GCA_035533195.1 Acidimicrobiales bacterium
TTATCGACTCCCCAAACGGGGCGGAGGACGCACTTTTGCCCACGCATCCCGAGCTTTCCGCCGAGCAGGAACACATCGACCGCGCCTACCGGCAGCTGGAGGCGATGCGCGAGTTCGCCCGGTCCCACATGTCCTCGGTGCTGGCCCAGGGCAAGGGCGGCACCGCCCAGGCCCGGGAAGAGCGGGACGTCATCGTCCGGCGCAGCCTGGCCCGCCTCCAGCAGCTCGACATCGGCCGGGAGGCCCTCTGTTTCGGGCGGATCGACCAGGCGGCCGAATCCCCGGGGTGGGAGGCCACCGACGCCAGTGGCGAGCCGGCTGGTCATGGGGGGGATTGGGGCGGCGGAACGCCGGCGGGCCCGGAGACCTTCCACATCGGCCGCCTGGCCGTGTCCGGCCCCGAAATGGAACCCCTGGTGGTCGACTGGCGGGCCCCGGTGGCCGAGCCCTTCTACCGGGCCACCGGCGCCCACCCGATGGGCCTGGTCCGCCGCCGGCACTTCCTGACCGACGGGCCGGTGCTGATGGCCATCGAGGACGAGGTCTTCGGGGAGGGCGACATCGGCCAGACGACCCTAGGCGGCATCCTCGTATCGGCCCTGGACCGGGCCCGGACGGGCCGGATGCGCGACATCGTCGCCACCATCCAGAAGGAACAGGACGAGATCATCCGGGCCCCGCTCCCGGGGGTCCTGGTCGTCCAGGGGGGCCCGGGCACGGGCAAGACGGCCGTGGCTCTGCACCGGGCCGCCTATCTCCTCTACACCCACCGCTTCCCGCTGGAGCGCCAGGGCGTCCTGGTCATCGGGCCCAACCAGCTCTTCCTCCGCTACATCGAGTCGGTTCTGCCGTCCCTGGGCGAGAGCGGCGCCGTGCTGTCCACCCTGGCCGGCCTGGTGGCCGAGGTGCGGGTCCGGTCGACCGATCCGGCCGGTCTGGCCGCCCTCAAGGGGGAGGCCCGCCTGGCCCGGGTCCTGGCCCGGGCGGTCAGGGACCGCCAGCGCCCGCTGCGGGCCGGCCTGGAGATCCCCTTCGGCGCCCTGGTTCTGCGGCTCACCCCCGAGGACACGGCCGCCGCCGTGACGGCCGGGCGCCGCCGCCAAGGGGCTCACAATCGGAGGCGGCGGTATGTGGAATCGGAGTTGTTTCGCCGTATCCATCGGGCCTATCTCGAGGCGGTGGGGGCCAGGGACCTCGCCGGGGACGGCGGGGAAGGAGAGGTGCCCGAGCGGGACGGCGGGCTGGCCAAGGTGATCCCCTTGTTCCCTCAGCCCGAGGAGGACTGGGAGGTGGAGCACGGGGAAGAGGAGCTGGACGAGGCGGAGCTGCGCTCCCGTCTGCGCCGCCACCCGGTGATCGTGGAGGCGCTGGAGCGGATGTGGCCCCGCCTGCTGCCCGAGGAGCTGGTCCATGACCTCCTGGGGGCGCCGGCCCTGCTGACATCGGCGGGCAAGGGCGTGCTGAGCCCCGAGGAGGTGCGCCGGTTGTACCGGCGCCGGTCCAGCCGGTTGGAGGACATCCCGTGGACGGCCGCCGACATCGCCCTGGTGGACGAGGCCAAGCTGCTGGTGGGCTCGCCCCGGCCCAACGACAACACTGAATGGCCCCGGACCTACGGCCACGTAGTGGTGGACGAGGCCCAGGATCTCTCCCCCATGCAGCTGCGGATGCTGGCCCGGCGTTCCACGGCCGGCTCCATGACCGTGGTCGGGGACGTGGCTCAGGCCACCGGCGCCCTGGCCCCTCCGGGCTGGGAGGCGGTGGTCGAGCACCTGACCCCACGCCGGGAGCCCACCGTCACCGAGTTGAGCGTGAACTACCGGACCCCGGCCGAGATCATGGACGTGGCCGCCGGCGTCCTGGCCGCCGCCGCCCCGGGGCTGGTGCCGCCCCAGTCGGTGCGCAGCACCGGGTCCGTGCCCCGCTTCGTGGCCGCCCCGTCGGCCGAGGCGCTGGCCAAGACGGTGGCCGAGGAGGCCCGCTCGGAACTGGCGGCGGTGGATGGAGGCACGGTGGCCCTGGTCTGCCCGGACGCCTGGCTGGACCGCCTCACCACCGACCTGGAGCAGGCCGGGCTGGAGTTCGGCCTGCCCGAGCGGGACGGGCTGGACCGACCAATCACCCTGGTGCCGGTGGGGGTGGTCAAGGGCCTGGAGTTCGACTCGGTCATCGTCATCGAGCCGGCCGCCGTCATCGAGGAGGGGCCCCAGGGCCTACGGGCCCTCTATGTCGCGCTGACCCGGGCCACCCGGCGCCTCAGCGTGGTCCACGCCCGCCCCCTCCCGGAGGCCCTGCTTCCCTAGACCAGCGTGCTGGGGCGAGGCTGGGAAGGCACGGCGTCGAGGCGGCTCTTCCACTCCGAACTGGCGCCCACGGCGTCGACGTAGGCGGCGGTGCGCTTGGCTGTGCGGGGGGCCAGGTCGGCCACCGGGTCGATGTCGTCCAAATGGGCGTCGAGGGCGGTGCGCATGAGGGCGAGGGCCTCGGCCCGGATCTGCGAGATGCGCGACTCGGTGACGTCCAGCTCCTCGGCCAGCTCCCGCATGGGGCGCTCATCGAAGAAGTAGCCCACCACCACGTGGCGCATGCGCTCCGGTAGGTGGGAGACGGCATCGAGCAGGTAGGAGCGCCGCTCCCGGTCGAGGATCTGGACATCGGGGCCCCGCTCATCGGCCGGCAGGGCGGAGGCGCCGTCCCCGTCGACCACCAGGGCGTCGAAGTTGAGGACCACGGCCCGGTGGACGTCACCGGTGAGGGAATCCAGGGTGCTCTTGTCCATGCCCAGATGGGCGGCCACCTGGTCGGTACTGGGGGCGGAGCCGTTGGCGGCGGTCAGGTGGTCCACGGCGGCGGTCACGCGGCGGGCCCGGGCTCGGACCGAGCGGCTGGCCCAGTCCCGGCTACGGAGTTCGTCCAGCAGGGCGCCCCGGATGCGGGCCGAGGCGAAGCGGTCAAAGGCGATGCCCCGCTCCGGGTCGTAGGCCCGGGCGGCCTGGGCCAGGCCGGCCAGGGCCGCCGAGACCAGGTCGCTGCGCGAAACGTGCCTGGGCACCCGCTGGAGCAGGTCGGACACGGCCCGCTGCGCCAGTTGCAAGTGTTCGGTTACCAGTTGCTCCTCGTTCACGCCGTACTGATTGGTGGGGACCGAGGAGAGGTTCTTGGTCCTTTGCGCCATGTAAGCCGTTATCGGACATCTGGGACCCCGGGGGCATCGGCCGCGCGGTTGGTCGGCCATGCGGGCATGGCCCGCGCGGGCCATGGAAAAGGGACAGATGCACCCAACCCGGACGGGCTAGTTCGCCTGGGCCGGGTGTCAACCACGCCACGGCATACCCTGGGAGGGTGGCTTCGACGGGGGTGGTGATTGTCGACCAGTGGCCCCTCGTCCGTCTGGGTATCGGCCGGTCCCTGCCCAGTCTTAGCTACCGGATCCTGGAAGAGGCCGATGGCCCGGTGGCGGCCCGGGCCGCCATCCGCCGCCGCCATCCGGATCTGGTGGTCCTGGGCGACCACCTGGGGGAAGATGGCTCCTCCCTGGTCGCCATGGCCAAATCCCAGGGCGCCCGGGTGCTGGCCCTGGTCGACCGGCCCTCCCGGAGTCAGTTGGCCGCCCTGGCGGTGGCCGGCGCGGACGGCATCATGACCGCCTCGCTTCCGGCCGAGGAACTCCTCGGGGCGGTGGAGCGGATCATGGGCGGGGAGCGGGCCCTCTCCGGGGACCTGGTGCCCGCCCTGGCCGGCATCGTCATCCACGACCCGGGGCCGCCGCCCGAGACCGGGACCCTGACGGCCCGGGAACGGGAGGTGCTGGCCTGCCTGGTCCGGGGGGCCCGCAACGAGGAGATAGCCGCCGCGTTGTTCGTCTCCCCGGCCACCATCAAGACCCACCTCAGCAGCATCTACGCCAAGCTCGAGGTGCGCAGCCGGCAGGAAGCCACCGCCCTGGCCCTCAAGCTCGGCCTGGTTCACCCCTGAACGGCCTGGTCCACCCCTGAATATGTGAAGCAGATGGGCCCGAAGATGTGATCGGACCCCTCCGGATCGACTAGTAAAGGGGCCGTGACCCAGGTCCTCGCCACGGAGCCGCCCAGTCACTACGCCGCTCCCCCGGCTCGGCCGCCGCTGCTGAACGTGGGCGTGATGGTGTGGCTGGGTT
>DATLUK010000229.1:0-8733 GCA_035533195.1 Acidimicrobiales bacterium
CCGGCGCCGCTGATGCTTCCCCCGCCCCTGGCCTCGGGGACCAGCGGCGTGGTCCAGCCCAACTCGGCTCCCTGGCGCCACCACTCCGGCCGGTACCCGAGCGGATCGGTGGCGAGAGTCCGAAGCTCGGCCGGGCTGCACCGGGCATCCAGGAACTTGCGGGTCGTCTCCTGGAAGAAGTCCTGGTCCGGTGTCAGCCCGATGTGCACGGTCTCCCCGATGCCAGCGCCGATGAAGCCGGAAAGATCCGCCGCCCGCCTAAGCGGCGGCGGGGACCTTCATCAGCTGGCCCAGGTTCCCACCCATGACCTTGGCCTGGTCCTCCTGGGGCAGGTCATCGATCTCGTCCACGAAGGTCAGAGGGTCGAACATCCCCTCCGGGTGGGGATAGTCCGAGCCGAAGACAACGTTGTCGGGCCCGATGAGCTTGACCAGGCCGATCGTGTCCTCCTCGTGGAAGGGATGGACGTAAACGCTGCGCTTGAAGGCCACCATCGGATCCTCATCGAAGATGTCCGGGGTCCGGGCGTAGAGCTTCTCCAGCTTGTAGACGAGCGGGCGGACCCAGGCGCTGCCGTTCTCGACCGGCATGAAGCGCAGGTCGGGGAAGCGGGTGGCCAAGCCGTGGCCGATGATGGAGGAGACGACGTCGGTGATGTTCCGGTAGTCGGCCTCGACCAGGGCGGTGAAGGCGGAGCGCTTCGTGTTGAAGGGGAGGAACTCGCCCTCGTAGCCCTCCCACTCGTTGAGGTAGCGCTGGCCGCCGCTGTCGGAGGCGTGCATGCCGACCAGGACGTCCGCCTCCTGGACCGCGGCCCAGAAACGGTCGTATTCGGGTAGGGCGAAGGAGCGCCGCCGGCCGTTGAAGTCGGGCACGGGGGCGGGACGGATGAGGATGGCCCGGGCCCCGTTCTCCATCACGAAGTCAAGTTCCTTGAGAGCCTCGTCCACGATGGGCAGGGTGATCACCGGCGTGGCGAATATCCGGTCCTCGTGGTTGTACGACCACTGGTCCAGCATCCAGCGGTTGAAGGCGTGCACCACGACGTGGGTGGCCCGGGGGTCATCGGCCAGGCGCTCCTCCAGCAGGCTGGCCAGCGTCGGCCACATCATGGCCCGGTCGATGCCGAGCTCGTTCAACAGCTCGAGGCGGGGTCCGGGCTCGAAATAGGCCGGGATCGACTCCACGTAGCGGGGCGGGGGTTCGGGCTTCTTGTCCCCCGGCTTGGTCTTGGAGGAGGGGTTCTTGAGCTTGAACTCCAGCTCCTGGGCTCCCGGGGGAGCCACCACGTTGAAGGTGGGATTCGGGATGTAATCGCTGATCTTGTTCTTGACGGCGATCTTGGTCCGCCCGTTGACCTGCACGTACTTGATGAGGTTGGAGTACTCCTCGGGCAGGAAGCGGGTGAAGGCGTCCTGGGTCTCGTACATGTGGTTATCGGCGTCGAAGACCGGAAAACCGAGTTTGCGAGGCATGGGATCCCTTCCGCGCCATGGGGCGCAAAATGCCACTACGTGGCCCCGATTCTCGCCCCTGGGGGTAGGGGCCGCAAACCGGCCCCGGGCCGGGGGTTGCCCGCCGGCATGAGCAGGGGTGATAGTGGCCCCCGCCATGTCCGAGACGGCCCTCAAGTTCGGCGTCCGCATCATGGGCGTGCCTTTGAGGGACCTGACCACGGTGGCGGCCGCCTTCGAGGCCGGCGGGTTCGAGTCCATCTGGGTCCAGGAGCACCTGGTCTTTCCGGCCGACATGCCCCCGACCTATCCCTACAGCGATGACGGCCAGCCGCCGGTCACCCCGGAGACCCCGGTCTATGACGCCTGGGCCGTATTGGCTCACCTGGCCTCCGCCACCAGCCGCATCCGGCTCGGCACCAACGTCTACATCCTGCCTCTCCGCCATCCGCTCCAGACGGCCCGCACGGTGGTGACGGTGGACCGATTGTCCCAGGGTCGGGTCGTGCTCGGCGTAGGGGTCGGGTGGCTGGAGGAGGAGTTCGACTACGTCGGGGCCCCGTTCAAGGACAGGGGAAGGCGGGCTGATGCCACCATCGCCGTTCTGCGCCGGCTGTGGAGCGAGGATGTGGTCGAGGTGGACAACGAGCACTTCTCATTCGGTCCCGTCCGCTTCCGGCCCCGGCCCGTGCGCCCGGCCGGCATACCCATCGAGGTGGGCGGCTCGGCCCCGGCGGCGCTGCGACGGGCCGGGCGGCTGGGCGACGGCTGGATCGAGATCGGCTGTACCGACCTGGCCGACTTCCGGGCCAAGCTGTCGGTTGTGGACGAGGCAAGGAGAGAGGCGGACCGACAGGAGGCGGCCTTCGAGGTCAGCCTCCAGGGCCGGGGTGGATGGGGCCGCGACGACTACCTGAGGGCCCAGGAGGCGGGGGCGACCCGGATCATCGTCGGCCCCCCGGTCGGCGCCGACGGCCGGATGTCGGCGGCGTCGGTACAGGACTGGGCCGGCCGGTTCAGCCAGGACGTGATCCAGCGTGTCGGCTGAGGCGGCGCCGCCCGGGGCGACCGGGTCGGCCGGGGCAGGGCAGGACACGGCGGCGGCCGCCGCTGAGGTCCGGGACTGGCTGGCGGCCCATTGGGCCCCGGCCATGACCCTGCGCCGGTGGTGGTCGGATCTGGCCGGGGCGGGCTGGGCCTTTCCCACCTGGCCGGCCGGTTTCGGCGGTCGGGGCCTCGGTCCGGCCGCCGCCGGCGTCGTCCGGGAGGAGCTGGACCGAGCCGGCGCCCTGGGGCCGCCGGCCGGGGTGGCGGCGTGGATGGGCGCCCCGGTGGTGCTGGAGTTCGGGGACGACCAGCAGCGTCGCCGGCTGGTTCCGCCCGTGGCCCGGGGTGAAGAGCTGTGGTGTCAGCTCTTCAGCGAGCCGGCGGCAGGCTCGGACCTGGCCGGGGTCAGGACCCGGGCGACCCGGGAGACCGCCGGGAACAGCGGCGGCTGGGTCATCGACGGCCAGAAGATCTGGACCTCGACGGCCACGGTGGCCGAGCGGGGCATCTTGCTGGCCCGCACCGACTGGGACGTGCCCAAACACCGGGGCCTGTCCTTTTTCGTCCTTCCCATGGATCAGCCCGGGGTGGAGGTCCGGCCCATCCGCCAGCTCAACGGGGAGTCCCACTTCAACGAGGTCTTCCTGGACGCAGCCCGGGTGGACGAGGCCGATCTCATCGGGGGGGAGGGCAACGGCTGGGCCGTGGCCCTGGCCGTGCTCGGCCACGAGCGTGTGATGGCCGCGGCCGGGACCATGCGACCCGGCCCCGACGCCGGGTCCAAGGCCGGCCATCTCGACACCCCGACGGGCGAGGTGCTCGACCGCCTGTCGGAGCTGGTCAGCATCGAGCCGCCCTTCCCGATCGGATCGGCCGCCGAGCTGATCGGCCTGGCCAAAGGGCGGGGCCGCGGTGCCGACCCGGTGCTGCGCCAGGACCTGGTCCGGCTCTGGTCCCTCGGCCAATGCAGCCGCCTCACAGCACTGCGCTCCCGCGCCGCCGCCGAGTTGGGCCGCACGCCCGGGCCGGACAGCTCGGTGGGCTACCTGGCCGGGGTGGCCCGGGCCCGCCTCTCGCGCGACCTGGTCTTCGATGTGCTGGGCCCGGCCGGCGCCCTGGACGGGCCCGGCGCCCCCGAGGGCGGGGAGCCGGTGAACATGGCTCTGTCCAGCCTGGCTCACGGCATCCAGGGCGGGGCCGAGCAGATCCAGCGCAACATCATCGGTGAGCGCATCCTGGGGCTGCCCCGGGAGCCCCAGGTGGACCGGGACGTTCCGTTCAAGGACCTGCCGGCCTGATGGCCGACCTCCCCGACAGCAACGCCGCCGACAGCAAGGCCGCCGACAGCAAGGCCGGCGCCCCCGCCCCCCGCCGGGACGGGCGCGGACCGAGCCGGCCGACCCCGGCCTCAGTGCTGCGCTCCACCCGTCGGGCCCTGGCCGATCCACGGACGGTCGGGGTGGCCCAGGCCTTGCCGCGCACCGCCGCCTTCCTGGTCGGCCGCTGGCGCCACCGGGACCTGAGGGAGGAGGCGGGTGACGCCGGTGGCGGGGTGGGCGAGACGCTGGGACTGGCCGCCCAGGTGCTGCTGGACGAGGTCGTCATATCGGCCATGCGCAACCCCAAGCTCTACCCCCACGGGGATGATTACGAGAAGGCCGGGGCCGATATCGCCGCGGCGAGGGCCATGTGGGAGGCCGAAGGTTGGTTGGCCGATCCCGAGAGCTACCACACCGACCCGGGGCTCCCGAGCGATGCCAGCGTCTATTCCGAGCGGGTGATGGGCCAGCGTTACGAGCGGCTGTGCTTCCAGAGCCGGTATTCGCCCAGGGAGGGTGAACCGGGGCGAGAGCGTTGGCTGGCCCACCGGCTCAACCGCACCGCCCACGCCTACGTCAAGCGGCACCCCGGAGCCCCCCGCCCCTGGCTGGTCTGCATCCACGGCTTCGGCATGGGCCGGGCGCCGATGGACCTGCGGGCTTTTCGGGTCCATCACCTGCACCACCAGCTGGGGATGAACCTGCTGCTGCCCGTGCTCCCGCTGCACGGACCCCGCCAGGAGCCGGGGGCCGACCGGGGCGAAGGGCTCATGAGCATCAACCTCATCGACAGCCTCCACGGCATGGCTCAGGCCGCCTCCGACGTGCGGGCCACCATCCGGTGGATCCAGCAGGTGCAACCGGGAGCGCCCATCGGCATCTACGGCATCTCCCTGGGCGGTTACGTGACCGCCCTGACCGCCTCGCTCGAGGCGGACCTCTCCTGCGCCATTGCCGGCATACCGGCGGTGGACATGCCCGACCTGTTCCGCCGCCACAGCCCTCCCTACGTCAAGCGCCGGGCTCTGGCCACGGGCGCGCTCGGGCCGGCCACTGATGAGGTGATGTCCGTGGTCAGCCCGCTCGCCCTGGCGCCGAAGGTGAAGGAGGGCCGGCGTTACGTCTTTGCCGGGATAGGGGACCGATTGTCCAGTTCGGATCAGGCCCGCCGGCTCTGGGAGCACTGGGGCCGGGGACCCATAGCCTGGTACCCGGGTGGCCACATCGGCTTTTTCTGGACGGGGCGGGTCAGCCGCTTTCTGGACCAGGCCGCTTATGACTCCGGGCTGACTTCCGAGCCGCCGGCGCCTTTGGAGGCCGACCTGCCTTCGCCAGAGGTGCCTTCTTTGTAGCGGCCTTGGCCGCCGGCGCCTTCGGCGGGACGGCCTTGGCCGCCGGCGCCTTCGGCACCGCCGCACTGGGCGCCTTCGGTACCGCCGCGCTGAGCTCGGCCAGGGCGTCGGCCACGTAGCCGGTCATGGCCGACAGGTCGGGGATGAGCTCGCGGCAGGACACGAAGCCGAAGCCGACCGAGTCCATGTAGCTCAAGACGGTGACGTTGAGGCCCATTCCGTCGAGGATCGGGCCCAGCGGGAACAGCGAGACCAGCCGTCCCCCGGCCAGGTAGAGCGGGATGGGCGGGCCAGGCACGTTGGATACGAGGAAGTTGAGCGCCGGCGGCAGGCGGTCGGCCAGGGACATGTCCGAGTACAGCCGCATGGCCAGCCCGAACAGCCTGGGCCCGGAAAACTCCGTCCAATTGGTCAGGCTGTCGGCACCTACCGCCTTGAACTCCTCTTTGGCGTTCTTGGTCGCTCCGTGGATGCTCATGAGGCGCTCCACGGGATCATCGACCTCGGTGGCCAGGGCGACGAACATGGCCGATATCAAGTTGCCGAAGCCGGCCACATCGTCCTCCCCCCGGACCGAGACGGGGACGCCGGCCACGAGGGGCCGGTCGGGCAGGGCGTCATGGTCGATCAGCCAGCGTCGGACAGCCCCGCCGCACACGGCCAGGATGACGTCGTTGACGGTGGTGCCGAAGGCGTCCTTGACGGCGCGGACCTCGGCCAGGCTCACCGAGGTGAGGGCGACCCGCCGATGAGGGGTGATGGAGGCGTTGAACGGTGTGGCCGGGGCGGTGAAGGGGGTGGCCATCGACTGGCGTTCCGTCGACAGTCGTCTCCCGACCATCTCCACCGCCGCCCGGGCCGTGCCAACCAGGGCCTTGGGTAGGAGCCGCGGCCGCTGCACCCGGGACCACAGCCCGTAGGCGAGGAGCTCGAGGTCGGTCGGTGCCTTCTCGGCCGGACGCTCGGGGATCTCCACTGGCGGCGGGTCCGGCTCCAGGTCGAAGAGGTGCATCATCAGGTTGGCTCCCGACACCCCGTCGATGGTGGCGTGGTGCATCTTGGCCACCAGCCCGACGTAGCCGTGCTCCAGCCCTTCGACAAACCACATTTCCCACAGCGGCCGGCGCCGGTCCAGCGGCCAACCGGCGATCTGCCCGGCCAACTCGGCCAACTCGTCCGGGCCTCCCGGAGCCGGGATCCCGATCCGGTGAATATGAGCGTCGAGGTCGAAACCGTCGTCCTCCACCCAGACCGGATGGGCGATGCGAAGAGGCACATCCACCAGCTTGCGGGTGAAGGCGGGGTTGAGGGGCAGGCGCGTCTTCATGAAGTCGCGCATCGCCTCGAAGGAGTACCCGCCCTTCATGGTGGCGGGGTCGAAGACGAGCACTCCGCTCATGTGGAACTGATTGCTGGGGGTCTCTATGTAAAGGAAGCTGGCGTCCATACCACTGAGGCGTTCCATCGATCCGGCCCGGCCTCAGACGATCCCGAAGCCGGGGATACCCGTACGCCGGCCCCCGAAGAGGTGGTCCTGATGCTGGATGAGGCCCTCCACCGTCCAGCGCTGGGTGCCCCGGAGGGAGCCGGCCTCGCTGAAGCCGGCCACCCAGTGCACGTTCCCGCCGGCTACTACGAAGACCTGGCCGCTGATGCCGGCCGCGGCTGGGCTGGCCAACCAGCCGACCGCCGGGGCCACGTTGTCTGGATGCCAGTCATCGAAGTCGTCTTGGCCGGTGACCAGGCCACCCAGCACGGCCTCGGTCATGCGCGTGCGGGCCCGGGGGGCCACGGCGTTGACCGTGACCCCGAGCCGTTCCATCTCCCGGGCCATGGTGAGGGTCAGTGAGACGATGCCGCCCTTGGCCGAGGCGTAGTTGGACTGGCCCACGGTGCCCCACAAACCGGCCTCGCTGGTGGTGTTGATGATCCGACCGTAGACGTCCTCCCCGGCCTTGGACCGGCTGCGCCAGTGGGCGGCAGCCCACCTGGCCGGGGCGAAGTGGCCCTTCAGATGGACGCGGATGACGGCGTCGAAGGCTTCCTCGTCCATGTTGAAGGACATGGCGTCGCGCAGGAAGCCGGCGTTGTTGACCAGGACGTCCAGGCCTCCGAAGGCCTCCACGGCGGTGTCGATGAGGTTCCTGGCCCCTTCCCAGCTGGCCACGTCGTCCCCGTTGGCCACCGCCTTGCCCCCGGCCGCTTCGATCTCATCGACTACGGCCTGGGCCACGGACAGGTCCGTTCCTCCGCCTTCGGCGGTGGTACCCAGGTCGTTGACCACCACCCGGGCTCCCTCGGCGGCCAGCAACAGAGCCTCGCCCCGGCCTATGCCCCGACCGGCCCCGGTGACGATGGCGACCTTCCCGTCCAAGTGACCCACCGGACCTCCTCGGGCGGCAGGCTTACAGGGGCGCGCCCGGCCCGCAAACTGGGCGCCTCCGTTCCGCTTCGTCCGGGGGCGACTTCACTCTAAGTGGGTCGCGACGGTACGCTTCTCCACCCGTTTCACGGCGGGCGCCCAAAGGGGAGTACGGAAAATTGGTCAGCCGCACTAGCGGAGCCGGGTGGTTGGGAGTCAGCCGATCCGCAATGGCGGGATCGATCGTGGTCGTCCTCGGGTTGGTGGCTTCGGCCTGCGGGGCGCGGGTGGCTCCCTATCTGGGAGCGGGCCAGGGCGTCCAGGCCGGTGCGGGCGGCGTCGGGGCTTCCGACGGCTCGGGCTCAGCCAACGGATCGTCCTCGGCCCTCTCCGGGGGCTCTCCCGGCGCGGCCGGCTCCACGCCGGGCGGTGGTTCTTCGTCCGCTTCCGGGTCGGGCTCGGGTGCCGGATCCGCCTCTTCGGGCGCATCCTCGGCCGGGGCGGCGGGCGGAGCGGGCTCCTCGGCGGCCGGGGCTTCGAGCAGCGTGACCGCCCTCACCCCCGACAACTTCCCGTACCAGCCGGCCCAGCAGGCCGCCTTCTGTCAGGGCAGCGCCGGTAACACCGCCTCGGCGCCGGGCATCACCCCCACCACCATCACCATGGGCAACGTGAGCGGCATCACGGGCGTGCTGGCCAACAACTTCGGCCAGGGACCCCAGGGGGTGCAGGCTCTCTTCAGCGCCGTTAACGCCGCTGGGGGCATCTGTGGCCGCCAGCTCAAGCTGCTGGTGGAGGACGACGGCCAGGACGCCGGTAAGAACGCCGCCGACATCGCCGATGAGATCCCCAAGGTCTTCGCCTTCGCGGGCTCGACCTCGGATGCCGATAATGGCGGTGTCCAGGAGATGGTCAATGCCGGCACGCCGGACTTCGGGGCGGCCATCAACCCCAACCGCGGCGTTTCACCCGTGTACTGGTCCACCAACGGGGCCACCGTCTACACCCAGAACGGCCACCCCTACCTGTACAACACCCTGCCCAACGGCTTGAAGCAGGCAGGCAACTTCCCGTCCCGGGTAGCCCTCCTGGCCTACAGCGTGCCCATCAGCGCCTCGGCGGCCCAGGAATTCCAGAACCTCTTCTCCCAGTCGGGAGCGTCGATCTGCTTCACCGACTACAGCATCTCCCCGGCCTC
>DATLUK010000230.1:0-7809 GCA_035533195.1 Acidimicrobiales bacterium
AGGAGCCCAGGCCAGAGGACCGGAAATAGGCTCTGAGCAGGGAGTTCGTCTTCCGACGCCTTCCTCCACCTGTCCTCGTTTTCCGGAATCTCGCGGACTTCCCGCGGACTTTCCGCGGACAAGGACCGCTGGACCGGAAGCGCGCCCCGACGCGTGTGACGCTCAATCGATGATGGTCACGGCCGCCGATGGCGGCACGGGCAGGACCGGCACACCCGCCGAGACGACGTCGCCTTCGGTCAGGGCACGTGCGTTGCCTGGCCACGATGCACCCCCTGCCGGGCCGAAGAGGGCGACGCCGGACGGCCGGGCCCGAGGGTCGTGGCGCAACTCGTGGCGGATCCCGGCAAAGCCCTGGCGATGGAAGGCCGCCGCCCAGCGCCGCGACTGGTCGTAGGGCAGGATCGTGACCAGTTCCTTGGTCAGCCCGTACGCGCCGGCCCCCGCACGGGTGGCGGCCGCCAGGCGGGCTTGGAGATCAGGAGGCGCCAGCGAGTGGATGTCCCGCTGCGCCACCCACGCCGGTGTCACCGGTCCGGCCCGGGAGGCCTCTCGTACCGCTCCGAAAGCGTCGGTCGCCAGGTAACAGGTGCCGTTGGGAGCCTCAAGATCGAAGCGACCGGAACCGTCCGACGAGAACCACCAGGGCAGCATCCCCCGCCGGCACACGCGGACCAACATCGGCGGGACCCTTGACCAGGGAAAGCCGGCCAGCGAGGCCGGCGGGTCCGCCAACGATGGGCTGCTCAACCGGCCAGTGCGGCCGCCGCCCGGCGGGCGACGAGTCGCACGACTTCGCCCCCGCCAGCCCGGATGAGCTCCATGGGGACCGCCTCCAGTTCGGGATCCTCGGTGCATAGCCACCCGGCGAGGGTCCAACCGTCCACCGCATCCTCTGGGAACAGGGCCAGCACCTCGGCCAGACCGTCAGTGACCCGGCCGCCATCGAACTGCCACACGGGGAACAGCGCCACGCCGTCGGAGGTGAACACCCGGAGCAGGCGCCGGCGGGCTGCCTTGGCCGCCACGGCCTGACGGGTGATGCCCAGTCGCGCCTGGACGCCGTCCGTGCGCTGAAAGGGGCCGATGAGCTCATCCCACGGTGAGGCATCTGGAGCCTGGGCGGCCAGGGCCCTCTCGGCCAGCTCTTCGGGAGGCCCGAGCAGGGCGCTGGGATCCCTGCCTTCCGAGCGGTACCGGCCGACGAGAGCCGACAACCGCTCCACGAACCGCTCCCCGGCGCGCAGCACGAACTCCTCGTCCGGGTGCCGCAGGGCGCTCATCTGGACGGTTCTGATGGGATCGAATCGGGCGTCAACACCGTCAACAGGTTACGCCCCAACCCGCCTCCCGTCAACCGCGTCAATAGGCAAGGCGGCTGCACTTGAGTAACCAGTCAGAGTTGGCGTGACCGTCACTATCGGGCGCCTCTGGCGTCGTTAGGCATCATCCCGCGGCCGGTGGACCCGCCCGGGAACCCTGCCGAGTAGCGAGCGAGTCTCCGGTGTCGCCCCGTAATCAGTCGCGCTGACATTCGGCGCCGCACCATTAGCGGACCTCGTCTGGTGGTTCCTACCTCGTGGCAGGATGAAGAGGTGCTGGTGGTGGGGTTCCTCCTATTCGGCCTGCTTTACGTTGGTTGGCTCGTATCGCTAGTCCGGCGCAGCCGCCACACGAAAGTGTCCTGGGTGGTGAAACATCTCCAGCGACACGGGGCTTATACCGTGAAGGCTGGACCGTTCACGAACGCATGGGCCCCGGAGCAGCCGTCGGACCGCCGCCTGCCTATGGGCTTCTACCAGATGCCAGGTAGGGGCTTGCTCACCTATTCGCTCGACCCTGATGGCGAGACGGTGCGTCTGGTTTGGCGCCCAAGGAGGGGAACGCAGCGAGAATGGAGCGGTCCCATTCCGGTCGTGGCTACCGTCGATTACCGAAGCACGATGCACCGGGGAGCGGCCATGGGTCTTGGTCTGGTCGTGGCGCTGGGAGGGGGCGGAGCGGTCCTCGGAGCTTTCACCGGCTCGGTCCTTGCCGGTCTGGGAAGCGGGTTACTTGCCGGGCTGTTCGTTGGGTCCACCGTCTGGAGCGGTAAGCAGATGCAGGCGTTTCGTTCCGCTCAGGAGAAGCTCGTGAATCGTTTGTCCCATCCTGCGGAAGCGGTAGGCACTCTCACAGCGACCGGGCATAAGCATGGTGCAACTACCTCGCCTCACGGCCAGGGACATGCAAGCCGCAAGGAGCGACGAGCTTCCCGGGCGGCCTATCTGATCTACGGAGCGGTATTGACGCTCGGTTTCGTGCTCGGATTCGTATTTGCGGGCGGTTCGGGTGTGCAACGGTTCGTTGTCGGCGTCATCGGACTGGTCCTTGCCGTGGCTTTGATGCCTGTCCTCAGCGGTCTGATTCGTGCTGGTATCGCTATCAGGGCACCGAAGCGTCAGGGAGCGGGTAAGACTCCGCCCGCTTAGCGCCGAAGTCTGGCTCATGGCGCCAGAATGCCTCATCCGCGCCTGGCGAGGTGCGGCTTGGGCAAGCCAGGAACCCGAGCAACCAGACGGGTATGTGCGCTCCAGCCGATCACACATAACCGCCGCCCCGAACTCCACCGCTCACCTCCGCATGGGTCGCCGTGCAGGGGGCGGCCGCCGCTCGAGCTGCACCAGGCGGATGGCCATCCGCCGCGCATCGTCTTCGGCATCCATGACCGTCTGGCCATGCAGGCGGTCTCGCACGGCGTGGGCGGTGACCCCGTTGGCCGGTCGCTGGATAACCCCGGCCACCACCTCGGCTGGGTCGGCGGTCCCGGTGGGGTCAGCGACGAAGGCGATGTTCGTCTGCCGCCCCCGGGTCATGCCCACGTAGGCGCCGGCCCTGGTGGTTCCGGCCTCGATCACGCAGATGGCGTGGTCGGTGGTGACTCCCTGGTTGCCGTAGCCAGTGACGGCCCAGCCCAGCTCCACGTTCCGGGAGACATAATCCGCCGGCAGGAGGACCTCTCCCCGATCCGGATCACTGACCCGCAGAGCCCCGTCCGGGCGAACCTCGGCCACCGTCCAGGTCTGGCGGTTGCGCACCGTGTTGCCACCAGAGCTCACGAGGGCCCGGTCATTGCGTCGGGTGGCCACGGTGTCACCGGCCCAGGCCTGGGTCCCGTCGTGCAGACGGATGCTCGGACCGGTCCGCCAGTGGCCCTCGTGGTGCTGGACGGCCTGGTTGATCTCCCGGGCCGTGGCCGCGCTGGCGGTCGTGATGGCCACCGTCTCTCCTGTGTCGGTCAGAGTCTGGTGACGCCGGGCCACCCGCTCGGATAGCAGGACAGGGTGGACCGCCCTCAAGCGATCGTGGCCGGCGTAGACCTCGGCAACGGTGGGGTCCCCGGCCCGGAGGCGCAGGCTGGCCTCTGCCTCCCAGGGTTCGGCGAAGCGGTGGCCCTCCACTATGTGGATGGCTGGGAGACGCTCGCACCAGTAAGCGAACATCCCGCCTCGGCCCACCGAGGGGAGCTGGAAGGGATCGCCCACGCAGACCAGGCGCCAGCCGTGGGCCCGCACCAGGCCCACCAGGCGATCCAGGTCGTCGGTCGACGCCATCCCGGCCTCGTCCAAAAGGATGGTGGTGCCCACCGGCGGCGGCTGTGTGGCCCCGTCGAGCAGCTTGGCCAGGGTCATGGCCGGACATCCCGCCTCCCGGGCCAGCACGTCGGCCGCCTTGCCCGAGGGAGCCAGGCCGAGGACCCAACGTCCTTGGGCGGCCAACTCGGCCACGGCGGTACGAAGCATGGTCGTCTTTCCGGCGCCGGCCGGCCCGACCACCAGGACCAGACGGGCGGGGCCGGCTACTGCCCGAGCGGCGATGGCCTGGGCCCCGGTCAGGCCCCCGAGCGGCTCGGCTGGCACCAGACTGTGCGGTGCGACCGCGCTTTGGGCCCAGGCCAGGAGACCGGCCTCCTGGTCGAGGACCGCCCGGGTGGAGAGCTGGTGGTCCACCACGTGGACCTCCGGGCCCGGCTCGGCCCCGAGGGGGACGCCGACCCCGGGATGCAGCTGCACGCAACGGCCTTCCGCCGCCTCGGCCAGGCGATCGACCAGCTCCACCACCTCCGCGCCGCTCCCGGCGGCGTCGGCCGGGAGCAGGATGGCGATCTCCCTGGCCAGGTCCGCCCGCAGCCAGGCGGAGGACCTTCCCGTCACGCGCGCCAGGGCCCCGGACATGACCGCCTCGGGATCCCATCTGGCCTTCCGGGACCGCGACGGGACGGAAACGGGAACGCTGACGGGATCGACTCCGGCGTCCCGGGACGGAAACGGGACGGCAACGGGAACGCTGACGGGATCGAAGCCGGCGTCCCGGACCCGTCCCGTCCACTCGGCCCGGAGAACCTCCGGTCCCGGGGCAGTCCCCTTGTTCGGCCGGCTGTGCTCGGCGGCCAGACGCTCGAACCGGTGGAGGAGGCGGGGACTGGGCTCGGCACCGTCATGGGCCTCCATCCAGCTCCGCACATAGTGGGCGAGGCGCTCCTTGACCTGGGCCGTGCGCTGGGAGAACAGCTCCCGGAGGGCAGCCGGCACCCCGGTGATCTCGGCCATCTCCGAGTCCGGGAGGCGCTCCCAGGACACCCCCAGGCGGGTGGTCAACTCGCTCCGGATGGCCGCCTGGTAGACCCAGCCGATCGAGCGCTGCTGGAACTTCAAGAACCTGGCGTCGAGTGCCAACCAGGCGCCGGTGCGGTCCTGGACCTTGGACCACACGATGGCGTGAGTGTGTAGCTGGGGATCGCCGGCCCGGCTGGTGTGCTGGCGAAAGAGGGCCGCCGTCAGTCCCGCGGTGGCCACCTGGTCGATGCCGTTTCTGCCCCGGCGGGAGACGGCCCCGTGAGTCTCGAACCACCCCAGGGCAGCGCTGACCGCGGCGTCGTGGGCGGCGGCTACTTCGGCCCGGACCCAGGGATCGGGGGACAGCGCCCAGATGACCGACGCGCTCTTCGGAGCTGAGAAGGTGGCGTCGAAGGCCCGGGCGGAGCGCTCCCCGAAGCCCCGGCCCGCCCGGGCGCCGGTTACGGGATGGCGGGCGACCAGCATCCGGGCCAGCTGGCCGGCCTTCACTTCGCCGGCCAGGCCGATGGCCTCGGCGCCTCGGCCCCACCACCGGCCGGGCGGTTCGTTCTCGTCCAGGTAGTAGTCGAGGGGACCCCGGCGGGGACGGCCCTCCTGGGTCGCCGTGCGAGTCTGGGCCTCGTAGTACTCGGTGACCTGGGCCAGCTTGTCGGGGCCGGCCTTGATGGTGGTCACCCGCAGCACGGCGGGAGTCCTCCGGGACCCAATGCACCTGTCTGTCCAGAATGGTGGTCGATGCAGTACTAGGCCGGTGAGCGTGAGTGAATCTTGCAGAGCAGTTGAGGAATTTCGGCGAGCTCGCGAGATGCAGGAGGGGCTGGGGGCCTAGTTGCTCGAGTACGTCGTCAGAGGAGTCGAGCATGTCGGTGTCCGAGGAAACGGGACAGGTCGAGGCTGACCTGATCACGATTGCCGAACTGGCGCGTCGTTGGCACACGACCGCACAAGGCATCTACGCGGCGCGGCATCGGGGCACTGGCCCCCGGGCCATCCGGGTCGGCCGCCGGCTGCTCTTCCGCCTGAGTGACGTGCTGGCTTGGGAGGAGCGCCGGGCAGAGCCCGAGCCGCCCCGGCAGATCACCGGCCCAGCGCCTCGCCGTCACAGCCGAGCGTTACCCTCCATACCGCTGAGCCGAGTGCCGGAGGACCCGCGCCCATGAGCCACATCACCAAGCGCAGCGGCCGGTGGCAGGCGGCCTACCGCAGCCTCGACGGCCGGGAGCGGACCAAGACCTTCGACCGCCGGGTCGACGCCGAGCACTGGATCACCGCCGCCCAGGCCGACATGCTGAGGGGAACCTGGGTGGACCCCGCCGAGGGCCGGACCACTCTGGAGGACTATGCCGCTCGATGGTTCGAGCGGATGGCTCCGACCTGGCGCAACTCGACTGCCGGAACCGTGCGGGTCTCGCTGGACAGACACATCCTTCCGGTCCTTGGCCGTCACCGGCTCTCAAGCCTCCGGAGGACTGACGTCGAGGCTCTGTGCGCCCGCCTCGACCTCGCACCCTCGACGGTGTACGTGGTGTACCAGCACCTGTACCAGGTGCTGTCCGCAGCCGTCGAGGATGGCCTCCTGGCCCGCAACCCGGCCGCCCGGGCCCGGCTGCCCAAGCGCGAGCCCAGCCGGGCCCAACCGGTCCCGCTGGAGCTGGTCGAGCGGATCGCGGCCGAGCTGCCCGGCTGGATGAGGATCGTGGTTCCACTGGGCGTCGGCACCGGCCTCCGGCAGGGAGAGGCGAGCGGTCTGACCCTCGACCGGATCGACTTCCGCCGCAAGACCCTGCGGGTCGACCGCCAGCTGGTCAGCCGTTACGTCCCACAGCCCGTCCTGGGGCCGCCCAAGACCGTCAGCAGCAACCGGACCATCCCGCTGGCCGCGTTCGTCATCGACGCCCTGGAGGAGCACCTGGACCGCTTCCCGGCTGAGCCACACGAGTTGGTCCTCCGCATGCCGAACGGGCTACCCGTCGACTCCGACCGCTTCGGCCACCCGTGGCGCCAGGCGTGTCGCCGCGCCGGCGCCCGAGGGCTGAGGTACCACGACCTCCGCCACACCTTCGCCTCGCTCCTGCTGTCCCGCGGGGTGTCGGTCAAGGCGGTGGCGGATTGGCTGGGCCACGCCTCACCGAAGATCACTCTCGACACTTACGCCCACCTGATGCCGGCCGACGAGGAGGTGGCGCGACGCGTACTGGACAGCGTGCTCGACCCCTTCTCGGAAGAATCCCGCGGACTTTCCGCGGACAAGGAAGGCCGCGCACCCCCGCTGACCAGGGCTTCTGACCCCGTATCAGCTCTTGAAGAGGAACTCGGCCTCGTCCTCATCCAGCAGGAGCCGGAGCTCATCGGCCAACTCGGGGTGGTTGCGCAGGGTCGGGTCCGAGTCCACCACCTCGGTGGCCACGTCCCGGGCCAGGGCCACCAGATCCCGGTCCCGCCGAAGAGAAGCCAGCTTCAAATCGTTGCGGCCCTTCTGCCGGGTGCCGAGGATGGTCCCCTCTCCCCGCAGTTCGAGGTCCACCTCGGCCAGGTGGAATCCGTCGTTGGACTCGACCATCGCCTTAAGCCGGGTCTCTCCCTCCGGGGTCGAACCCTCCCCCAGCAGATAGCAGCGCGACACGGCCGACCCGCGGCCGACCCGGCCCCGCAACTGGTGTAGCTGGGCTATCCCGAAACGGTCGGCGTCCTCGATGACCATGACGGTGGCGTTGGGGATATCCACCCCGACCTCGATGACGGTGGTGGCCACCAGGACATCGATCTCCCCGCTGCGGAAGGCGGCCATGGCCGCCTCCTTGTCCTTGCCCGGCATCTGTCCGTGGAGCAGGCCGCAGCGCAATCCCTGTAGGACATCCCCGGAGAGGCGCTCGAACTCCTCGGTGGCCGACCGGGCCTGGATGCGCTCGGACTCCTCGATGAGAGGGCAGACGACATAGGCCTGGTGGCCGGCCTCGACCTCCTCGCGCACCTTCGACCAGGCGGCCGCTTCCTCCATCGGGCCCCGCGCCCAGTCCGTCACGACGGGCGTTCTCCCCGGAGGAAGCTCGTCCAGAGTGGTCACATCCAGATCCCCGTACACGGTCATGGCCGCGGTGCGGGGGATCGGCGTGGCCGTCATGACCAGGACGTCGGGGTCCTCGCCCTTGCCCCGCAGGGCCGCTCGCTGCTCGACGCCGAATCGGTGCTGCTC
>DATLUK010000231.1:0-19644 GCA_035533195.1 Acidimicrobiales bacterium
GAGGACGACGTGGCCCGGGCGGCGGTCGAGATAGTCGATGATCTCCTGGCCAAGGAACGCTGTGACTTCGTCACCGACGTGGCCGCCCGCCTGCCCTTGAAGATCATCTGCGACATGATGGGAATCGGGGAGTCCGACTACTCGACGGTGTTCAACGCCTCCAACATCATCCTGTCGGCGGGGGACCCGGAGTACATGCCCGAAGGGGCCGATCCAATGGCCACCCTGTTCGGGGCAGCCCAGGATCTCAACACCCTGGTCCAGGACCTCGGCCGCAAGCGCCGGGGCTCTCCCACCGATGACCTGACCTCGGCGCTGGTCAACGCCGAAGTGGAAGGCGAGCAGCTGAGTGACGGGGAGCTCGGCTCGTTCTTCATCCTGTTGGTGGTGGCCGGAAACGAGACCACCCGCAATGCCATCAGCCACGGCCTGGTGCAGTTGACCGACCATCCCGACCAGCTGAGGGCCCTGGCCGCCGACTACGACCGCATGGCCGGACCGGCCGTGGAGGAGATCGTGCGGTGGGCGTCACCGGTTATCTGGATGCGCCGCTCGGCCACCCAGGACACCGTCCTCGGCGGGGAGAAGGTGTCCGAGGGCGACAAGCTGCTGCTCTTCTATTCATCGGCCAACCGGGACGCCGACGTGTTCGAGGATCCGTTCCGTTTCGACATCGCCCGGAGTCCCAATCCCCACGTCGGTTTCGGCGGTCCCGGGCCGCATTTCTGCCTGGGCGCCCATCTGGCCCGGCGGGAGATCACCGTCATGTATCGCGAGCTGCTGCGCCGGGCCCCGGGCATCCACGCCACCGCTGAGCCCGAGCGCCTGCGCTCCAATTTCATCAACGGGATCAAGCATCTGGAGTGCTCGATCAACTGAGGCAGGTTTTGGGCGGAGCCGGCGGATTCCCCGTTCCACCCCCGTTCGGTTGATACTGGGGTCGTGACCGCCGCTCCGGCCCGCACCCAGGACCAGGAAGCCGCCGAGGAGCCACCCATCCGGACGGGCCTGGCCCTCTTGGTGGTGATGACCGGGGTCCTGATCGCAGCCATCGACACCACCATCGTGGTGCTGGCCCTGCCCGAGATCCAGCGCAGCCTGCACCTGGCCCTGTCCTCGGTGGTGTGGGTGATCATCGCCTACCTGCTGGTCATCACCGTGCTGGCCACCCAGGTGGGCCGGCTGGGGGACATGTTCGGGCGGGTCCGCATGTACGAGGCCGGCTTCATCGTCTTCATCATCGGCTCGGTCCTTTGCGCCCTGGCCTGGAACGAGTCGTCCATCATCGGCTTCCGGGTGCTCCAGGGGGTGGGCGGCGCCCTGTTGACGGCCAACTCCGGGGCCGTGATTGCCGACATCTTCCCCCCGGAAAAGCGGGGCCGGGCCTTCGGTTTCAACGCCGGCGCCTACACCACCGGCGCCGTGCTCGGGATCCTCATCGGCGGGGCCATGGTCACCTACGTGTCCTGGCGTTGGATCTTCTGGATCAACGCCCCCATCGGCACCCTGGCCGTCCTGCTGGCCGTCCGGGTGCTGCGGGACCAGACCCAGACCCAGGCCCGTAGCTTCGATGTGGCCGGTATGCTCACCCTGGCCGGAGGGCTGCTGGCGGTGCTCTGGGCCATGACCAAGCTGGCCTCGGTCTCCTTCAGCGGGGACATCCTGGTCGCTGTCATCCTCGGTGCCGGCCTACTGGGCGCCTTCGTCGGCATCGAGCTCCGGGCCGAGGCGCCGATGCTCAATCTGGATCTGTTCCGGATCCCCACTATGACCCCGTCGCTGTTGGCGTCGATGTTCCAGAGCCTGGCCAACTTTGCCGTGCTGTTCCTGGTCATCATGTATCTCCAAGGGGTGAGGGGCCTGAGCCCACTGGACGCCTCCCTGCTCCTGGTGCCCGGCTACGCCATCGGCGCCGTGGTCGGACCCATCTCCGGGCGTCTGGCCGATCGCGTCGGGCCGGTGTGGCCGGCCACCATCGGCCTGGCCACCCAGGCGGTGGCTCTTCTCATCTACGCCCAGCTGCACCTGCACAGCAGTTACGGCCTGGTGGTGGCGGCCAGCATCGTCAGCTCCATCGGCGCCGGCCTGTTCTTCCCGGCCAACATGGCGGCGGTCATGAAGGCGGCGCCGCCCCAGGTGTTCGGCATCGCCTCGGGGATGCTGCGCACCTTTTCCAACGTCGGGATGGTGTTCTCCTTTGCCGTGGCCATCCTGGCCTCGTCCCACGCCATCTCCCGCCACGTCGCCTTCGCCATCTTCGTGGGCACCACCACCCTCAAGCCGGCGCTGGCGTCGGCCTTCACCCACGGCCTGCACACCGCCTTCTATCTCTCCGTCGGCCTCATGGTCATCGCCGCCCTGCTGTCCTGGGTGCGGCACCGAACGGTGGCCGCCGCTCGCCGGGCCTGACCGTGTCGTCCCGGCCGGAGCCGGCCCGGGGTCGCTACCTGGCCGATGAGGTCGGGCGCCTGGCCGGGGTCCCGGGTACGACCATCGGCCAGTGGGCCCGGCGGGGCTACATCCCCTCCTCCCACTCGGAGGCCAACCCCCGCGTCTACTGCTACCAGGACGTGGCCGAGGCCATGGTCGTCCATGAGTTGTTCGTCCAGGGCGTGGGCCGGCGCGCCGTGCGGGCCACGGTGATCCGGTTACGCCAGGAGTTGGACACCCCCTGGCCCCTACAGAAAGCCGACCTGTTGGTGCCGGCGGGCCGGGCCCCCGGCCGCCCGGCTCGCTCGGTGGTGGTCGACTCGGGGGAGTCCCAAATGGACGTGGTGGCCGGGCATCCGGTGCTGGCCGGCCTGGACCTGGTGGGCGTGGTGTCCGACCTCTCCCGGGGCGGCTGGGCGGCCCGGACCATCCCCATCACCCACATCGAGGTCGACCCGGGCCGCCTGTCGGGCCGGCCGGTGATCAAGGGCCGGCGGGTCTCCGCCGAACTGGTGGCCGAACTGGCGGCCACCACCCAGGGGGTGGACACCCTCAAGCACGACTACGGCCTGTCCGGTCCCGAGATCGAAGACGCCCGGCGCTGGTGGCACGAGGCCCGGCGCCTGGCCGGCGCGGAGCGCCGGTGATGAGCGCAGCCGCAGGGCGTCTCCTGGTCCTGGACGCCAGCCTCAACCGGCGCCTGGCCAACGAGCTCAAGGGCCGGGGCCGGCGGGCCCTGGCCGCCGGGGAGATCGGGCTGGGCCGAGCCACCGACGCAGAGCTGCTCCGGGGCCTGGCCCGGCGTTATCCCGACGAGGACTGGGTCCTGGTCACGGCCGATGACTACCTGCCGGCCGAGCAGGCCGACCTGCTCGGGCAGCTCGGTATCACCGTGGCCACCATCGAGTGGCGCATGGCTCCTCCTGCCTCCGGTCGGGAGCAGGCCGCCCGGGACGCGTGCCACCGCTGGGCCCACGCCATGGCCGCCCAGCCCGCCGGCAGCATCCGGCGCTA
Organism: Acidimicrobiales bacterium; assembly: GCA_035533195.1. Taxonomy (GTDB): domain Bacteria; phylum Actinomycetota; class Acidimicrobiia; order Acidimicrobiales; family JAJPHE01; genus DAHUYE01. The sequence goes on from DATLUK010000231.1 coordinate 3,445, forward strand.
CTCCGCCGAACGCAACCGGGCCTGGTCCCCGCGCCTGCGCTGAGCGGGCTCAGAGGCCGACGTCGGCCGCCTCCAGCCGGGCGATGGCGCCGGCGTCGCCATCCAGCTTGACCCGGGCCGCCGAGCGGCGGCCGAAGGCATAGAGGAGCAACTCCCCGGGCTGTCCGGTCACGGTGACGACGGGAGTCGACGCCTTGGCCACCGCTTCGGCGCCGTTGTCTTCCCGGCGCAGGGTGACCCCGACCGGGGCCTTGCGCAACATGACTCTGGCCTGGCGCCGGAGCCTGGACCAGATGAGGTCTTCGACGTCGGCGTCCAGTTCCCTCGGCTCCCAGCCGGGCTGGGCCCGGCGCACATCCTCGTGGTGGACGAAATACTCCATGGGATTGACCAGGCCGGCCACCCCGGACACGGCGAAGGGACTCCACACCGGCGGGCCCATTCTCACCTTTGCCACCAGCTCGGCGTAGGGGTCATGGCGGCGGGCGTTCATCACCTTGCCCGTCCAACCCGCCAGGCCCGCCACCACCATCCCCGGCACGGCATCGGGCCGGCGCTCCCGGATCACCAGATGGATGGCCAGGTCCCGGGTTTCCCACCCCTCGCAGAGGGTCGGGGCGTCAGGGCCCAGGCGCTCCAAGGCGTCGGCCAGATAGGCCCGCTCTGCATCGGCTAAGGAAACGGCAACGCTCATGGCCCGATCGTAAGCGCCGCCCCGGAACCAGGACGCCCGGCCGAGGGCGGTCAGACGGTTACCGGCTCGACGGTTGCAGGCTCGGCGCTCCGGGGCTGGCGCACGTAGCGGTCGAGGAAGAGCAGCATCTCCGCCGCGCACTGGCGGCCGAACTCGGGTGCAGCGTCGAAGGCGTGAGGCTGCTCGGCGTACATGTGCAGCTCCACGGGGACCTTGGCCGAGACCAGCTCCTCGTACATGCGCACGCTGGCGAGGGGAGGCACGGTGGTGTCGCCTGTTCCGTGGATGAGCAGGGTGGGGGGGAACTCGGAGGTGACGTGGGTCAGGGGGCTGGCCGCCGCCGCCAGCTCGGCGCTGGGCTGGTCGTGCAGGGCCAGGATGGGAACCCCGCCCCGGGTCGCCTCCTCGTGCCAGAACAGGGTGGGGGCGTAGACGCCGATGGCGGCGGCCACCGCAGTTGACACTCCGGAGTGGCCGCCCTCGCCTTCCAGGTCGGGCTGATCCGGGGTGCCGGCAGCGAGGAGGGCCAGGTGGGCGCCAGCCGAGTTGCCCTCGATGGCGATCTTGGCCGGGTCGATGCCGAGCCGGGTGGCATTCGCCCGCATCCAGCGCACGGCGGCCTTGACGTCGTGGATCTGGGCGGGCCAGGGCGACTCCCCGATCAGGCGGTATTCGCTGGCCACGCACACGTAACCGCGCCGGCCGAGGAGGATCCCGTAGCCGCGCAGCTGGGTGCGGTCGCCCTCCCGCCAGGCGCCGCCGTGGACGAGGAGCACCCCCGGCGCGTTCTTCACCTCCCCGGGCGGAGTGAACACATCGGCCTTGAGCTCCCGCCCGCCGCCGGCGCCGAACACCACGCCTTCTTCGATGGTCACCCGTCCGTCATCAGCCATAGCCGAACCTATCCGACCCGTTCAGCGCCGGCCCGGCGCAGGGTGGAGGCCAGGTCGCCCCGGGTTCCCACTTCGACGCCGCCCAGGCCGAGCCACCCGGCCATGGAGGCCAGTTCGGCCGCCGCCGCCTTGGCCACCCGAGCCGGTTCCACTCCCTCTTCCAGGTAGGCGCCGTTCACTCTGAGGAGGCCGGCCCGCCGGTCGGCCTTCAGGTCGAAGCGGGCCACCAGCTCATCGCCCAGCAACAGGGGCAGGACGAAATAGCCGTACCGGCGCTTCGGCTCGGGCACGTAGATCTCGATCCGGTAGTCGAAGCCGAAGACCCGTAGGGTCCGGGCCCGGTCCCAGACCAATGAGTCGAAGGGGGACAGGAGGGTGGCGTGGTCCCGGGTGGGCCGGTGCGGCCTCTGGCCGGGGAGCATGAAGGCGGGCTCGGCCCAGCCCTCTACCGACACCGGCTCCAGGCGACCCTCCTCCACCAGCTCGGCCAGCCGGGGCCGGACCCGGCTGGGCACCATCCGGTAGTAGTCGGCCAGGTCCCGGAGGGTCCCGACCCCGAGGGCGCAGGCGGCCAGGAAAAGGAGCTCCCGCGTGGCTTCTTCAGAGGTAGGGGTGGGAGCGCTCAGCACCTCGGCCGGGATGGCCCGCTCGGGCAGGTCATAGATGCGCTCGAAGGCCGGGTTGCGCCAGGCCGCCAGCTCACCCCGGATGAACAGGTGCTCCAGCACGGTGCGCCCGATGCTGCGCCGGTCCCACCACTCGCCCTGGCGACGACGGGGATCGCTGAGCATCCCGGCGCTGAGCGGGCCCCGTTGGCGGACCTCGTCCAGGATGGCCTGGATATAGGCGGCCTCCTTTTCGGCCCAGGCGGCCCGGGCCGCCTCCCGGCTCGAGGTGGTGCTGTAAAAGGCCTGCATCCGCCACCTCAGCAGGGGATGGCGGGCCATCGGGGTGAGGGAAGCCACATGCGCCCACCCCTCCAGCAGGGCGGCGTGGGGGCCGGTCAGGCGGTGGAAAGCGGCCGGGTCGAAGGGTCCCAGGCGGCTGAAGGGAACGATGAGCTGGGTCCGGGCCAAGACGTTGACGGCGTCGAGCTGGACAACGCCCAGCTTCTCCACCATGCGGCGCAGCTGGGTCGGACCCGCAGGCCGGCTCGGGCGGGGCCGGTCCAGGCCCTGGGCGGCCAGGGCCAGCCACCGGGCCTCCCGGTTCGACAGTCCGGGACCGGTGCGCACGGCGGGTGATCCTAAGAGCCGGATACGTCTCGGCTTCCTGGGGACCGCCCAGGCCAGAGCCCCACAGGGTCACTTCGAGGACACCCGTCTGGTACGGCCGTCCTCCGCAATGATGACCTCAACCGGGTCACCTGGGAGAGGGCCGATGGATGGGACTTGAACACCGACCAGTTTTCTATTACAGATTGGTTAAGGAACGAATGACTTTTCTCCATAACAAGACAAAACGCAAGATTTCCGGGTGGGTCTCCAAGTTGCATGCATAGGGACGGGCCGCCGTCAGACGGGCCAGAGCACCACAGGCCCGCCCGGTCGGACCCGGACACCGGGCTGGGCTGGCCATTAGCTTCCGGGCCGACCCGAAAGGTGGTTGGCCCACCCGTTGTCCGAGATCAAAATTCCGACCGGCCTGCAGGACCTGACCGCCGCCTGGCTGTCGGCCGCCCTAGCCCCGCACTATCCCGGCCGGGTGACGGGACTGGACGTGAGCCCGATCGGCACCGGTCAGATAGCCGACAGCGCCCGGCTGGCCATCACCTGGGATCCGACGGAGGCCGGTCCCCCGTCACTGGTGGCCAAGGTGACGGCCGCCTCGGAGGACAGTCGCCAGGCCGGGCTCACCACCCGGACCTATGAGGTCGAGGTCGGCTTCTATTCGACTTTGGCCGCCGAGCTCCCGGTGCGCACCCCCCGTTGCTACTGGTCCGGGTTCGACCCAGCCCAGGCCGCCTACTGCGTGCTGCTCGAGGATGTGGCCCCGGCCCATCAGGGCGACCAGGTCGGCGGCTGCTCGCCCGATGAGGCCGCTCTGGCCCTGGAGGAGCTCGCCCTCCTGCACGCCCCCCGCTGGGGGGATCCCACCCTGGCTCAGCTGTCCTGGCTGCAGGAGGGGGGCCGGGACCGTGGGGCTGGCCTGGGGGCCATCCTCGCCATGTTCCTGCCCGGGTTCCTGGAGCGTTACGCCGGGCGCATGACTCCTGAGGTGATCGAACTCATCCCCCGCTTCCTCCAGGTCATGGACGGCTACGGCGTCGGCAGCGACGCCGCCCACACCGTCCTGCATGGAGACTTCCGTAACGACAACCTCATGTTCGGCCTCGAGCGGGTGGTGGTGTTGGACTGGCAGACGGTGTCGTTGGGGGCGGCCGTGTCCGACGTGAGCTACTTCTTGGGCGGAAGCCTTCTGCCAGATGTCCGTCGGAAGCACGAGCGCGACCTGGTCAGGCTGTACGCCGACCGGTTGGCCGGTCTCGGAGTGGCGCTGGAGTGGGATCAGTGCTGGGAGGACTACCGGCGGTATGCCTTTGCCGGGCTGATCATGGCCATGTTCGCCTCCATGGTGGTGACCAGGACCGAGCGCGGCGACGCCATGTTCGTGGCCATGGCCGACCGGGCCGGCCTGCACGCCCTCGACATGGATGCTCTCGCCCTTGTGCCCAAGGAGGCCTGAACGTGCCCAGACTGACCGCCATGGACGAGCAGTTCGTCCACCAGATCCCCGAGCCCATGCTCAATGTGGCCGTGCACCATCAGCACTGGCGGGAGAGCCTGTTCTTCATCGCCCATCCCCGCGACCGGCTGGGTGACTGCGTCATCCTGACCCTGGCCCACTTTCCGGCCCGGCAGGAGATGGACTCGCTGCAGCTGGGCATCGTGGCCGGCCAGCCCTCCATCGGCCGCCATGTGCGGGACACGGGGCTGACGCCGCACGAGATGAAGGTGGGGCCGGTGCAGATCGACATAGTCGAGCCCTTCAAGACCATCCATCTGCACGTGGCCGAGGATCCGGCTGCGCCCGTCGCCCTCGACCTGACCTTCGAGGCCCGCACCGCCGCCTACGGCCTGCGCCGCGGGACCATGCGGGCCGGCCACGAGCTCATCTGGGACCAGAGCCACATGGTGCAGTCGGGCCACTTCAGCGGCACGGTCAAGCCCCGGGGCGGTGAGGAGATCCACATCGATGACTGGTGGGGTCAACGCGACCACTCCTGGGGGATCCGGGACCATGCCCGTTGCCCGTTCTGGATGTGGCTGGCTGTGCAGCTGCCCGACGGGATGCTGGCGGTGTGGAACTGGGAGTTGACCAACGGCGCCCGTATCTATACCGACGGGTGCTGGGCCCCCGCCGACGGGTCCGATCCGGTTCCGGTGGTCGGTTTCCGCCATGACCTGCACTGGATCGGGGCCGACGGTGCTGAGGTCGACTACGGCCGGGATGGACCCGACGTGGCCGGAGTGGCCGGCCGCGTCGAGTTCGACCTGGAGGGCGGCCGTACGGTGGGGCTCAATGCCGAAGGGCGCTGGGCCCAGCGCTACGGGCCAGTGGGCGGCGGGCTCAACCGGGTGACGGTGAAGGCGGACGATGGCCGGGAGGGCACCGCCATCTACGAGCTGACCGGCGCCCACCATGACCGCTACTTCCCCGTGCCCAGAGCCGAGAACCTCCCGGTTTAACCCCGCCGCCTGATCCGGAGGCCGATCGGCTCCTGGCCCTTGGTCCCGGGTCGGCTCAGCCGCCCCGGCGCACGCCCTGTTCGACGCGATCCCCGATGGTCTTGTCCACACGGCGCCAGTACTCGAAGACGCGTGAGAGGACGGGCTCCTCCACGCCCTTTTTGATGTGGCCGACGATGTTGGATACCAGGCGGTCACGGGCGGGCTGATCCATGACCGCGTTGACCATGGCGTTGGCCTGAACGAAGTCATCGTCATCGGCGTGGGCCTCGTAGGCGGCCCGCACGATCTCACCGGTCACGTTCCAGGACGGGTCGGCCCCGAAGCGGTCGGGCTGGGCCACGGGACCGCCGTAGGAGTTGGGGGCGTAGACGGGATCGGCGGGGTTGTCCGCCCGCATGGCGCCGTCCCGGTTGTAGGTGTGGACGGCGGCGTGGCGGGCGGCATTGACGGGTAGGTGCTGGGCGTTGGTCCCGACCCGGTGCAGATGGGTGTCGTGGTAGCTGAACAGGCGCCCCAGGAGCATGCGGTCCGGTGACGGCCCGACCCCGGGGACCATGTTGGACGGCTCGAAGGTGGCCTGTTCGATCTCGGCGAAGTAGTTGGTGGGGTTCTTGTCCAGCACCATGCGGCCGACCTTGACGAGCGGGTAGTCCCCATGCGGCCACACCTTGGTGAGGTCGAAGGGGTTGAACCGGTAGTCAGCGGCGTCCTCGAAGGGCATGACCTGCACGTGGAGCGTCCAGGACGGGGCGTCACCGGCCTTGATGGTTTCGTACAGGTCCTGGAGATGGTGGTCGGGGTTCTGTCCCGCCATCTCCGCCCCCTCGGCCTCGGTCAGGTGGTCGACGCCCTGGTCGGTCTTGAAGTGGTACTTGACCCAGACCCGCTGTCCACCGGCGTTGATCCACATGTAGGTATGGCTGGAATAGCCGTTCATGTGGCGCCAGGTCTTGGGCAGGCCCCGATCGCCCATCAGCCAGGTCACCTGGTGGGCCGATTCGGGGGAGAGGGTCCAGAAGTCCCACTGCATGTTGTTGTCCCGCAGGTGGTTGTCCGCCCGGCGCTTCTGGGAGTGGATGAAGTCCTGGAACTTCTGCGGATCCCGGATGAAGAAGACCGGGGTGTTGTTGCCGACCATGTCGTAGTTGCCCTCCCGCGTGTAGAACTTGAGGGCGAAGCCGCGGGGGTCCCGGCTGGTATCGGCATAGCCGCGCTCCCCGGCCACGGTGGAAAACCGGGCCACCATCTCGGTGCGCCGGCCCTTCTGGAACAGGTCGGCCCGGGTCAGTTCGGACACGTCCTCAGTGGTCTCGAAGAAGCCGAAGGCGCCCCCGCCTTTGGCGTGCACCACCCGCTCGGGGATGCGTTCCCGGTTGAACTGCTGCATCTTCTGCACCAGGTAGGTGTCCTGCAGCAGGATCGGGCCGTCGGCGCCGGCGGTGAGGGAGTACTCATCGCTGGCCGCCGGCACGCCGGCGTCGTTGGTGGTGAAGGGGCGCGGCTCGGTCATACCGCGGTCACCTTGGCCGTGCAGAAGGCACACCGGGTGGCGGCCTTGGGAATCGAACTGAGGCATTCCGGACAGTCCTTGGTGGTGGACTCGACGTCGGGTTCGGTCTTACGCCGGTTCATGAGCGCGTTGAGCGGGCGCACCACGAAGAAGAACACCGCCGCGGCCACGATGACGAAGGAGACCAGGTCGTTGAGGAAGTTCCCGTAGAGGAACACGCTGTGCCGGACGGTGAAGTGCAGGGCCGAAAAGTTCGCCTTGCCCGGAATACTCACCAGCGGGGTCAGCAGGTTCTTGACGAACGAGGACACGACCGTCCCGAATGCGACCCCGATCACGATGCCTACGGCCAGGTCGACGACGTTGCCCCGCAGGACGAACGCCTTGAAGTCCTTCAGCAATGAATCCTCCTATCTCGTTGGCATTGGATGCCATGTAGAGGGTAAACCCCGGCCGGCCTCCCTGATGGGGGCATTGGACCCAAATGCGAGCCGGCCCGCCCGAGCGGAGGGCCGGCGACGTCCAGGTGGTCATGACCAGGCCAGACTGGGGCCCGTGAGCAGCTTCCAGAGCACCAAGAGGATCATCGACGCCGCCCTCGAGATACCGGTCGTCCCGGGATGGACGAATCTGGGTTACCGGATCCGGCGGAATATGTGGGCGTGGTCGGACCCGGCCCCCGGATCGATGAGCGGGTCCTGGGCGCTGGTGACCGGGGGTACCACCGGGATCGGCCGGGCCGGCGCCCTCGGGCTGGCCCGAGCCGGGGCCGGGGTGGTCATCACCGGCCGGGATGCGAAGCGGGCAGAGGGGGCGGCCCGGGATCTCTCGGCCGAGACTGGCTCCGAGGTGATCGGCCTGGGCGCCGATCTGTCCCACCTCGACCAGGCCGCCGGCCTGGTCAAGGAGATCATCAGCCGGCTCGATCACGTTGACGTGGTGGTGCACAACGCCGGGGCCATGTTCAACGAGTACGAGGAGCACGACGGGATCGAGCGCACCCTGGTCCTCCACGTATTGAGTCCGTTTCTGTTGACCCGCCGGCTGAGCCCGCTCATCCCGAACTCGACCCGCTCCCGGGTGGTGTTCATGTCCTCTGGGGGCATGTACTCCCAACGCCTGGACGTGGCCAGGCTCCGGGCCGGGCGCTCGGGCTACCGGGGAGCCACCGCCTACTCCCGGGCCAAGCGGGCCCAGGTGGCCCTGGCCCATCGCTTCGGTGATCGGCTGCCCGGGCGGGGGATCCATTCGATGCACCCGGGCTGGGTCGACACTCCGGGGTTGCACGATTCCCTGCCCCGCTTCGAGCGGTCCCTTCGCCCCCTGCTCCGCCGGCCGGAGGAGGGGGCGGACACCCTCATCTGGCTGTGCACGGCGGCGGCGGCCGGCACGACCACCGGCCTGTTCTGGTTGGACCGGCGGCCCCGGCGGGAATCCATGTTGGTCAGCACCGGCTCGGTCCAAGAGGAAGAGGCCCTCTGGGACTGGTGCGAAGGTGTCACCTCCGCCTACTGATCATCCAGAGGCCGGGGGGTCAGTCCAATAGGACGCGCAGCGACTCGACTGTTGTCCGCAGGTCGCTGACCTCGGTGCGGAGGTCCGCCACCTCCTCCTCCAGTTCCGCTATCCGCGCCTCCAAGGGCCGCGGCCCTGGTCCGGCATCTGGGCCGGGCAGCTCGGGGGCATAGGCATCCGTCTCCGGCGCAGTGGCGGATGGCGAGGAGGCGTCGGGCACAGGGGAGCCGGCGGAAGCGCCGGCGTGATCGGCGTGATCGGCGTGACCAGCGTGACCGCCGGCGTGATCCGTGGGGGAGCCGGCGTGGCCGGTCAGCAGTTCGGCGAAGCGGGCCTCCTTCTGTCCCGGGGCCCGGGCCAAGCGGACCACCAGCGGGTCGTCGCGATCGGCCAGACCGTCCAGCACCCGCTCCACCTCTTCCAGAGACCCGAAGGAACAGAGCCGGTCGCTGCGGGTGCGCAGCTCCCCGACCGTCTGCGGGCCGCGCAGGAGTAGCAGACACATGACGGCGCGGCCCCGATCATCCAGGCCATAGGCCTCATCGGTCACCTGGCGGTACTTGGCCGCCCGGTTGGAGGGGCTGTAGACGACGCGGATGAGACCCTTTTCGCGGAGGGTGGCCAGGGCGGCGCTTACTTCGCCGTCGTCGTAGGACACCACCGGGTTGCGGCTCGAACTCTGGTTGCAGGCATTGCGCAACGAGTTGAGGGTGAGGGGGTAGTACTCGGGCGTGGCCGCTTCCTTCTCCAGGAGGCAACCGAGGACGCGGACCTCTTCGGCGCGGAGCAACTCGGGCACCCACCGAGACTATGAGGCCGGCGGCGCCTCAGTCCGCAGGCGCCTCAGCCCGTCATGCCGCCGATGGTAGGCCGGTCCTACGTGGCCGGCGTCGTCCGGTCCAGGGCCAGCAGCTCGATCAGGGTCGGGAGCTTGTCCATCCAGGTGCCGGCGCCCTTCTCCAGGGCGGCGTCGGGGGGCGGGCCCTTCCTGGTCACCCAGGGGTCCACCGACAGGGCGATGACATCGGTGTGGGGGCAGCTGCTCTTGATCAGGGCCAGGGCGCTGTCCCCGTCCATGACTGGCATGGCCATATCCAGGATCACGCTGTGGGGCTGCAGGGCTATGGCCAACTCGACCGCCTGGGCCCCGTCCTCAGCCTCCCCGACCACCTCGAAGGCGGCGGGGTCCTCCAGCAGGATGCGCAGCGTCCGGCGGAAGGAGGCGTCGTCGTCCGCCAGCAGGACCCTCCACGGGGGCCCGGCCATCGGATTGGGGTGGTCTTCCACGGTCAGGACCTCGGTGGTGGGCGAACTATGGGTGTCATCGGCACAATCGACCACATTCTGTACCTGTATCGTCTTTGTCAGGAAGCGTGACGAAAACAGACGTCAGGCTTAGTCCAGATTGCCTGAATTGGCCCACCATCGGCCACGCCGAGCCCAACAGGAGCCTGACGCATGGCTGAGACGGAGTTCAACCTCGGGCGCATCAACGAGGTGGTGGCGGCGGCGGTGCCTGGCCACGAAGCCCTGGTGTGGGGAGATGTCCGCCTGACCTATGCCCAGCTGGCCGAGCGGTCCCGCCGGCTGGCCTCCTACCTGGCCGGGCGGGGCCTGGGTGCGAGGCAGGAGCGCGCCGCCCTGGCCGGACATGAGTCCGGCCAGGACCACCTGGCTTTGTACCTGTACAACGGAAACGAGTACCTGGAGGGCATGCTCGGGGCCTTCAAGGCCCGGGTGGCACCGTTCAACGTCAACTACCGCTATGTCCGCGACGAGCTGGAGTACCTCCTGCGCGACGCCCGGACGGGCGGTGTGATCTACCACGCCGCTTTCGCCCCGGTGCTGGCCGAGGTGCTCGGCAGCGTCCCCTCCGTCGAGGTCCTCATCCAGGTGGCGGACGAGTCCGGCCATCCGCTGCTGGACGGGGCCGTGGACTATGAGCAGGCCCTGGCCGGCGCCGACCCCTCCGGTCCGGACCTGGAGGCCAGCCCCGATGACCTCTACATCCTCTACACCGGGGGCACCACCGGCATGCCCAAAGGGGTGCTGTGGCGCCAGCACGACATCTTCGTGGCGGCCATGGGCGGGCGCAGCATGGGCGCGGCCGAGGTGGTGGCCAGTTACGAGGCCCTGGTCGAACGGGCTCCCAACGGCTCCTTCCTCCGCTTCCTGGTCCTGCCCCCGCTCATGCACGGGGCGGCTCAGTGGGTGTCCTTCACCGCCCTCAACGCCGGGGGAACCGTGGTCATGCCGCCGGACACCCGGCGCATGGATGCAGACCAGGTGTGGGACACCGTCAGCGCGGAGCGGACCCTGGCCATGAGCGTGGTCGGAGACGCCATGGTGCGCCCGCTGGTCGACGCCCTGGAGGCCCGGCCCCGGGATGTGTCCCCCCTGGCGTCCGTCGTCAGTGGTGGAGCCCCCCTCAATCCGAGCCTCAAGGAGCGCCTGACCGAACTGGTGCCGACCCTCATGATCGCCGACGCGGTCGGGTCCTCCGAGACCGGGGCCCAGATGAGCCACGTCTCTTCCAAGGGCTCGGTCTCGAGCGGCCGGTTCACACCCGGTCCGGGCACCAAGGTCCTGGACGAGGCGATGGAGCAGCTGCTCGAACCCGGCCACGAGGGCATCGGCTGGCTGGCCCAGGAGGGCTTTGTGCCCCTCGGGTACCTGGGGGACGAGGAGAAGACAGCCCGGACCTTCCCGGTCGTGGGTGGAGTCCGCTACGCCGTGCCCGGGGACCGGGCCCGGCTTCTGGAGGACGGTCAGATCGAGCTGCTGGGCCGGGACTCGGTCACCATAAACTCGGGGGGAGAGAAGATCTTTGCCGAGGAGGTGGAGAGGGCCATCGGTTCGCACCCGGACGTGGCCGACGTGGTGGTGGTCGGCCGGACCAGCCCCCGGTGGGGCCAGGAGGTGGTGGCCCTGGTGCGCCCGGCCGCCGGCTCGACGCCTACTGCCGAGGCGCTCATCGAGCACGCCTCGGCCGTGCTGGCCCGGTTCAAGCTGCCCAAGGAAGTGGTCTTCCTCGACCACATCGAGCGCTCCCCGTCGGGCAAGGCTGACTACCGATGGGCGGCATCCCAGGTGGGCGCAGGCTGACACCCGAACTGGTGGGCAAGGGTCGGCCCGTCTCTGGTGCTTCTACGCCGCTCTTGCGAGTGGCGCCATCTCCCTCCACCTGCGCTACGCCAGGCCCCATCGGGCCCATCTCTACGCTCTGACCTGAGCCGATCTCGGCTGATCTCGCATTTCGATCACCGGATCGACCTGAGGCGCAGCCGCCTCCGGGAGCCAGGGTCCCGCCGGAGCGTCACCAGACCAGGTCAGCCCAACGGGGGAAACAGGACCTCGACGGCCAGATTCCGCCCGCCGAGATCGGCACACCGGTTGTCCTCGGAGTAGCGCATTCCCTGCACATTGAACAGGCGCACGGCCTCGTGACCGAGAGGGAATGGTCCCCAGTGCCATGTTCCGCGATCGAGAACCAGACTCTCGAGCGGTCGGACCAAGAACGCCCGAACCGAGTCCAGGTCCGCTGCCTTCGACAGCTCGACCTGCGCCGGCGCCACCGCTATGACGCAATCGCAGTTGAGCGGCATGAGCACCTGGGTGTGGGTGTCGTGGCGGTACATGACGTCACAGCGCAGCCCGCCGTCAAGGCGCGTCACCTCATCGGGGAGGTGACGGATGAGATTCACATGGACATCGGACCAGTCGAACTGGAGCCGGCTGCTCCCGTCCCTGTCATCGGTGTCCTCCAGGGGCAGCCAACCGAAAGGCGACCACGCCTGCTCGGACAGCTGGCTGGCCTGTATCCGACGGGCGACATCGCCCAACTGGCCCAATTGGCGGCTCCTTGCTCGGTCTAGGGTGACCCCCATTCTACGTCCCGGCCCGAGTTGGCCCGGAGCACCGACAGAGGGAGGGAGCGCCATGGACGTCCGCAACATCCGTGACAAGGCACCGATCGTGGAGCACAACGGGACCGTGCCCGTGTGGTGGATGGTCGAATCGGCGGAGATGAAGGACCTCACCGCCGGCGGCTTCCTGGAGCTGGTCAACGAGTTCGAGGTGGCCGGCGGCGGCGCGGTGGCCCCTCACTCACACCCGACCCATGAGTTCTATTACGTCATGTCCGGCCGCGGCCTGATGCGAGTAGAGGACGAGGAGAGGGAGATCGGCCAGGGGGATCTGGTCCATATCCCTCCTGATCAAGTGCACACCCTGCGGCCCATAACCGATCACGGCTCCATCCACTGCTTCTGTTTCGCCATCGGGGTGCCGGGGGCGGGCCCGATCGACTATACCCACCACTGATCCTCAAACCGCGACGGGACGCCTCGGTCGACTCAAAGCCCCCGGATCGGAGCGGTGTCGAGGCCGAGGAGCTCGACGGTGGTCCGACCGGCCCGAAGCTCACGAAAGAAGTTGGACTCCTTATCGGCGCGAGCCTGGCCGGCTTCGATCACCGCCCCCAGCCTCCCGGCCGGCACCATCGTCACCCCGTCGGCGTCTCCGACCACCCAGTCACCGGTCGAGATTTCCACTCCCCCGACCCGGGCGGAGCCCCCCACTGAACCCGACTCCTGCTTGGTGGCCCCCTGGAGGGCGATGGTGGTGGCGAAGACGGGAAAACCGTGTGCCTCCAAGGCGGTGATGTCCCGGACTCCTCCATCTATCACCAGGCCGGAGATGCCCGCCGCCTCGGCCGCGGTCGTGAGCACCTCACCCCAGTAGCCCCGCTCGGCCACGTCTCCCACGTCCACCACCAGAACACTGCCGAGCGGGGCCCGGGTCACGGCCACGTGAACAGCCAGGTTGTCCCCGGCCGAACAACTGACGGTGTAGGCGGGTGCGGCCAGTCGGGCCCCCCTCCAGGCCGGCCGTATCCGGGGATTGAGTGGGACGCCTCCGGACTCGCCCAGGGTGGCCGCTCCCAACTCGAGGAGCTGGACCGAAGGCCCTTCGGGCCGGATTTCGGTGTTGCTCAATGCCGCCCTCCCGATATCGGAGCCCCAGGCGCGCCGGGCCTGACACTCTGGACGGTGGCGCGGGCCCAAGTCAAAGAAGCGCGGGCCCGAGCTAGTCTCGCCGGCGTGCGCCCGGTGCCCGCGTCCGAGGGCCGGCCATGACCTTCTCCCTGGCAGGTCGGCGGGTTCTGATCACCGGCGGATCATCCGGCATCGGGGCGGCGCTGGCCCAGGGATTCGCCGAGCGCGGCGCGGTGGTGGGGATATGCGCCCGCCGGGCCGAGCGGTTGGAACAAGTGCTAGCCGGGCTCAAGACAGTCTCCCCCGAGTCGCGATCCTGGGTGGTGGACCTGGCCGACCTCGACGGCATAGACGCCTTCGCCCGCCGGGCCGAGGAGGATTTGGGCGGCATCGACGTTCTGGTCAACAACGCCGGCGTCCCCAAGCGCCGTTCCGTGCTGGAACTCGATGCTCCGACCGTCGATGCCGTCATGCGCATCAACTACCTGTCTCCCGTCCGCTTGACCCTCGCCCTGCTCCCCGGCCTGATCCGACTACACGGGCGGATCGTGAACGTAGCCTCGGTGGCCGCTCGGCTGAGCCCTCCAGGGGAGGCGGCCTACGCCGCTTCCAAGGCGGCGCTGACCGCATGGTCAGAATGCATGCAGGTCGACCTGGCGCTGGCCGGCCATGACGTACTGGTGCACGTGGTGAATCCGGGTGTGATCGACACGGAGCTGTTCCACCAGCCCGACAACGACCCGCTGGTTGCCGACGTGGAGGCTCTGGCGGTGGGCGCCATAGTCGAGCCGGTCATCGAACAGCTCGACTCCGGCTGTTTCGAGTCCTATGTACCTGCCTGGTTTGGCGATGTGGTCGCCCACAAGTTCCCCGACACCGGCGCCTATCTGCAGGGCGTGATCGCCTATGCCGGCCAGCGGGCTCGGAACTGACCGTGCCGGCGGTCCCCGCTTCCCACCCGCTGGACGCCCTGAGGCCCGAGGAGGTCGAGGCGGCCGTCGCGACCGTGCGCGCTTCGGGACGTCTGACCGAGGCGGCCCGGTTCTCCTACATCGCCCTCCAGGAGCCGTCCAAAGGGGAAGTCCTCGACCACCGCCCGGGCCATCCGGCGCCGCGCCGGGTACGGATGCAGATCCTCCTGGGCCCGGGACTCGACATGGTCGAGGCGGTCGTGGCGTTGGGTCCGGGCGAGGACCGGCACGAGCTGGTGTCGTGGACGCCGGTGCCCGGGATGCGCCCCGCCCTGTTGTTCGAAGAGTCCTTCGGGGCGATCATGGCCGTGGTTGAGAACCCCGAGTGGCAGTCGGCGCTCCAGCGCCGTGGGATCACCGACTTCACGACGGCCCAGATCGATCCCTGGCCCGCCGGCTCGTTCGGCCTCGCCCATGAAGACGGGCGCCGGATCGCCCGGTGCCTGACCTATATCCGGGCCGCCGCCACCGATAACGGTTATGCCCGCCCGGTGGAGGGGGTCATCGCCTTCGTGGATCTGGGTCGGGCCGAGGTCCTGGAGGTGGTGGACTACGGGCTGGTGCCCGTCCCTGAGGCTCCGGGCAACTACGGCACCGAGGACGTGGGCCCGATGCGCGCCGACCTGCGCCCGCTGGAGATCACCCAGCCCGAGGGCCCGAGCTTCACCGTGGAGGGGAACCAGATCCGCTGGCAGAAATGGTCGCTGCGCCTGTCGTTCGATGCCCGAGAGGGCCTGGTCCTGCACACCGTGGGCTATGAGGACGGCGGCCGGGTCCGGCCCATCCTGTACCGGGCGTCCATCAGCGAGATGGTGGTTCCCTATGGCGACCCCGGTCCGATGCACGGCTGGAAGAACG
This sequence comes from Acidimicrobiales bacterium, assembly GCA_035533195.1. Taxonomy (GTDB): domain Bacteria; phylum Actinomycetota; class Acidimicrobiia; order Acidimicrobiales; family JAJPHE01; genus DAHUYE01. Next base: position 18,575 of record DATLUK010000231.1, read on the forward strand.
CCTTCGACGTAGGGGAGTGGGGCCTGGGCCGGCTGGCGAACTCGCTGGCCCTCGGCTGCGACTGCCTGGGAGAGATCACCTACTTCGACGGGGTCCTGGCCGACGAGAACGGCAACCCCTACACCGTGGCCAACGCCGTGTGTCTCCACGAGGAGGACTACGGCATCCTGTGGAAGCACACCGACCTCAATACCGGCGCCAGCGAGGTGCGCCGCTCTCGGCGGCTAGTCATCAGCTTCATCGCCACGGTCGGCAACTACGACTACGGCTTCTACTGGTATCTGTACCAGGACGGGACCATCCAGCTCGAGGTCAAGCTGACCGGCATCCTCTCCACCCAGGCCGTGTCCCCGGGTGAACGGCCGGACCATGCTTCGCTCCTCGCGCCGGACCTGGCGGCACCGGTCCACCAGCACCTGTTCTGCGCCCGGCTCGACCTGGACGTCGACGGGGCCGCCAACGAGGTCTACGAGGTCGAGGCGGAGCGGCTTCCCCTGGGCCCGGCCAACCCCTGGGGCAACGGCTTCCGTCCCCGGTCCACGCTCCTCGCCCGCGAGTCCGAAGCGGCCCGGCTGGCCGACTCCTCGGTCAGCCGGCGCTGGAAGGTGGTCAACCCCTCTGTCCGCAACGCCGCGGGCGAGCCCGTCGCCTACCAGCTGGTCCCCGGTCCGGTCCCGACCCTTCTGGCCGACCCGACCTCGAGTGTCGGGCGCCGGGCCGCCTTCGCCACCCGCAACCTGTGGGTCACCCCCTACGCCGCCACCGAGATGCGCGCCGCTGGTGAGTATCCCAACCAACACGCGGGTGGTGACGGCCTACCGGGCTGGGTCGAGGCCGACCGGCCCCTGGTCGGGACGGACGTCGTGCTCTGGCACACCTTCGGAGTGACGCACTTCCCCCGTCCGGAGGACTGGCCGGTGATGCCCGTGGAATACACGGGCTTCCATCTCGTCCCCGTCGGTTTCTTCGACCGCAACCCGGCCCTGGACGTGCCTCCCCAGCCCGGGCACTGCGCGCCGGACCCCACCTCGGCCGGATAGCCCGCCGGCTCAGACCTCGACCAGGGCCTC
>DATLUK010000232.1:0-4854 GCA_035533195.1 Acidimicrobiales bacterium
GCACATCCGCCTGACCTGGCGGTTGCGGCCCTCGTGGATGACAATGCGCAACAATTCCGGCCCCAGCAGGCTGACCCGGGCCGGGGCGGTGATGCCGTCCTCCAGGGCGACGCCCTCCCGCAGCCGGCGCACGTCCCAGGGGCTGGGCCGGCCCTCCACCTCGGCCAGGTACTCCTTCTCCACCCCGTGGCTGGGATGGGAGAGGCGCTGGGCCAGGTCTCCGTCGTTGGTCAGGATGAGCAGGCCCTCCGTGTCGGCATCCAGCCGTCCGACCGGAAAGACCCGGGGCTGATCGGGCACCAGCTCGACCACGGTGGGCCGGCCATGGGTTTCGGCCGCCGTGGTCACCACGCCCCGGGGCTTGTTGAGCAGGTAGTGGACGAGCCCGGGAGCCACACCCACCGGTACCCCGTCGACCTCCACCCGGTCCACGCTGATGTCGACCCGCCGGCCCAGGACGGCCACCTGGCCGTTGACCGTCACCCGTCCCCCCGCGATCAGTTCCTCGCTCACCCGGCGGCTACCGATCCCGACCCGGGCCAGAACCTTCTGCAGTCGCTCCCCTGCCGCCTCCGGCTGGTCGCTCACCCTTCGGTGACGCGCAGCCCGTGCTCCAGGGCCTCGACCACCTCAGGACCGGGGATGAACTCGGCCACCGAGGGGAGGTCGTCCAGGCTGTCGATGCCGAGTTTCTCCAGGAACAGCGCCGTGGTGCCGTAGAGCGAGGCCTGGCCGGGTCCGGGATCCCGGGCCACAGCATCGATGTAGCCCCGCTGGTGGAGGGTCCGGATCACGCCGTCGACGTTCACCCCGCGGATGGCCGCCACCTGGGCCCGGGAGACGGGCTGTTTGTAACAGACGATGGCCAGGGTCTCGAGGGCGGCTGCCGACAGACGGGCCGACTGGCCCTCCAGCACGAAACGCTCCACGTAGGCATCGACGTCGGGGTGGGTCTGGAAGCGGTACCCGCCCGCCACCCGGGTCAGGACGAAGCCCCGCTCCTCGGCTTCGTAACCGGCCTGGAGCTCGGCGGCCAGGGCCTCCACCGCCTCGGCCGAGATCTCCAGCAACTCGGCCAGCAGGTGGGGCGGCACCGGGCCGTCGGCCACCATCACCAGGGCCTCAAGGGCCTGACGGGTGGTGCGGTCCCCGTTCAAAGCCGTTCGCTCATCCCTGGTACTCCTCGATGGGCATCCCGCTCAGTTCCGTGGGTAGGCCGAGCCAGGTCACCCGCAGCTCGCCCAGGCGCTCGGTCTGTTCCAGATCGATGGCGCCCTGCTTGTAAAGCTCGAGCACAGCCAGGAAGCGCACGATCACGGCCAGACGCTCGACCAGGCCCTGGGTCAGGCGCCGGAAGGTGATCACTCCGACCCGGGGCAACTCGTCCAGCAGCTCCTCCACGGCGTCGGCCACGCTGGCCCGGATGGGGGCTACGTGGTCCATCTGGACCCGGGGAATCGGCTTGGGCGTGGCCGCCCGGATGAAGGCGTCCCGCAGCGCTTCGGGCGTGATCCCGGCCAGGAGGTCCGGAGCCAGGGACAGGAAGCGCTCGTCCGGCCCGGCCAGACGCGGGTAGGAGCGGGACGCCTGCTCGGACAGGCGGTGCAGGGCGGCGGCGGCGTCCTTGAACGTCTTGCACTCGAGCAGCCGGGACAGGAGGAGGTCCCGCTCCTCCCAGAGGGCCAGCTCCTCATCCAGATCCCCGTCGTCCAGGCCGGGTAGGAGCCGTCGGCTCTTGAGCTCGACCAGGGTGGCAGCTATCAGCAGGAACTCGGTGGCCATATCCAGATCCAGGGTCTCCATGCGTTCCAGCTCGGCCAGGTACCCGTCCACGATGCGGCAGATGCTGATCTCGTACAGGTCGACCTGATCAGCCGTTATCAGCTGAAGCAGCAGGTCGAAAGGGCCCTCGAAAACCGAGGTGCTGACCTCGTAGGGCATCAGCAGAGATTACCGGGGGGGCCGGGCCGACCGGCGCATACGATGACCGGCCATGACCAGGGTCTTGTCCGGAGTCCAGCCTTCGGGGTCTCTCCATCTGGGGAACTACCTCGGGGCCTTCCGGAACTGGGTCAGCGACCAGCACCAGCACGACTCCTACTACTGCGTGGTGGACCTCCACGCCCTCACCCTCGACCACGATCCAGCCGCCCTGCGCCAACGGACCCTGGACGTGGCCACCTGGCTGCTGGCCATAGGGCTCGATCCCGAGGTCTGCACCCTGTTCGTGCAGAGCCACCGGCCCGAGCACACCGAGTTGTCCTGGCTGCTCGAGTGCACGGCCACCTTCGGTGAGCTGCGGCGCATGACCCAGTTCAAGGACAAGAGCGAGGGGCAGGAGACGGTCCGGGCCGGCCTGCTGACATACCCGGTGCTGATGGCGGCGGACATACTCCTCTACGACGCCGACCGGGTCCCGGTCGGCGATGACCAGCGCCAGCACCTGGAACTGGCCCGGAACCTGGCCCAGCGGTGGAACACCCGCTACGGGGAGACCTTCGTGGTGCCCGAGGCGGCCATTCCCCGGGTCGGTGCCCGGGTCATGGACCTGCAGGAGCCGACCAGGAAGATGTCCAAGTCCACCGGCACCGACGCCGGCCTGGTCTACCTATCCGATGAGCCCGCCGTCATCGAGCGCAAGATCAAAAGGGCCGTGACCGACACCGCCACCGACGTGACCTTCGATCCGGCCGGCCGCCCTGGGGTCGCCAACCTCTTGTCCCTGCTGGCCGCCTCGACCGGGGGGGACCCCCGAAGCCTGGCCGAGGGCTACAGCCAGTACGGCCCGCTCAAGGCCGACACGGCCGCGGCCGTGATCGGGGCCCTCGCCCCCGTCCAGGAGCGCTACCGGGCCCTGGCCGCTGATCCCGGCTCGGTGGAGAAGATCCTGGCCCAGGGAGCCTCCCGGGCCAGGGAAGTGGCCGCCGCCACGGTACTGCGGGCCCGGCGGGCCATCGGTCTGCTCGACCCGGCCTGAGCCGCCGCCGGCCTAACGCCGGCGGGGCTGGGGGCCCCCGCCGGCACCGTCCGGCCGGAGGCCGGACAGTGGACTCAGTCGTCGTCGGCGGCCTTGAGCACCCGGCCGGTCTCGAGTGGGACCAGCGGGTCCCAGCGCGGTTCGGGGCGATGGTGTGACTCGGCCCAGGCCCGGGTGAGGCCGTCGCTGCCGGCGGCCTGGAGAAGGGTCCCGCCTATCTCCGGATGGCGCAGGTAGCGACCCAGGCGGCCCAGCGGGCCGCCGCGCTGGGCCAGAACCGCCGAGCGGCGCCGGACGGCCGGGCGACCGACCACCGTGGCCAGGACCCGGGCGAAGGTGCCGAGGCCGGAGTCGACCTTGCCCACGTCGTGGAGGAGAGCGGCGGCCAGTACTGCCCGGGTCGCCCCCGGGCCAATTTCAGCCTCCACCGCCCGGGCGACGCCCACGGCGTGACGGCGGTCGGGGGCCGACATGCGGGCCCACAGCGACCGCTCCCCTGCCAGGAGAAGCGTCTCCACCCAGGCCGTTTCCAACGGGTCGGGCTCGGCATCGGACAGGGAGCCGAAGAAGCGCCGGGCCAGATGCAGGCCCTGGCCCAGCGGGCCTTTCACCCCAGCAGGTCCCCCCAGGCCCGCAGGGCCCAGGTGCCCACTGCATTTCGGATGGGGCTGAAGAGCAGGACCACCACGATGAGCACGGGCATGGCGTACATGCGCACCCGCAGGTAGCCCGGCCACCAGGACCGGGGCATGGCCCGCTCCAGGAGGGCCGAGCCGTCCAGTGGGGGCAGGGGCAGCAGGTTGAACACGGCCAGGATCATGTTGCCCAGGCCGAAGGCGAAAAATGCCTCCCACGGCAGCGATGACGGTATGTAGCCCTGGGCTATATAGCTCGACGGCGGAACGGTGCCCCCCGGGGCGCCCAGCCGCAGGGCCAGGAGGGCCACCAGCATCAATACGATATTGACGGCCGGCCCGGCCAGGCTGACCAGGAGTGACTGGTTGCGCGGGCTGCGCAGGCGCCGGACGTTGACCGGGACCGGCTTGGCGTAGCCGAAGGCGCCCACACCCGAGAGGATCATGATGACCGGCAGCACGACCGTCCCGATGGGGTCGATGTGGCGGAGGGGGTTGAGAGTGAGCCGGCCGGCCCGTTTGGCCGTGTCGTCCCCGAAAGCGAGGGCCACCCAGCCGTGGGAGACCTCGTGAAGGATGATGGAGGGCACCAGGAGCACAAAGAAGAGGATCTGGAAGCTGCTGACGCTGTGGGCCCGGCTGATGGCCCAGAGGATCAACAGGACGACCACGCCCACCACGATGATTTGACTGCGGTTGCGCCCCGCCCCTGTTCCTGGTTGTCCCCAGGTCGGGCCCCTCACCTCGGCCCCCCGGTAGGCCGGGTGGTTGTCTTCAGCGTTTGGAGGCGCAGTCGATGCACAGGCGGGCCTCCGGCTTGGCCTCGAGGCGGGCGGGGGCGATCTCCGTGCCACACTCCTCGCACACGCCGTAGGTCCCCGCGTCGAGCTTCTCCAGGGCGTTGTCCACCTCGGCCAGCGCCTCTTCCAGCTTGGCGGCCAGGGCCTCGGCCTCGCCCCGCTCAGCCGTTACCTGGCTGGAATCGGCAAAGTTGTTGTCATACCCCTCTGTCCCCGGCCTCAACTCGGACAGCTGATGGCGAAGATCCGCCTGTTCGCGCTCCAGATATGAACGCGCCTGGTCGGTCACGGGTTGGGTTGACACGGCGGCAGCCTACCCTCGACCCCCCGACCGGGCGCGCGGATGAGCCGAGTCGTACACCAGCCTCAGCCGCTCGGCGGAAACCTTGGTGTACACCTGGGTGGTGGATATGGAGGCATGTCCCAACAATTCCTGCACCAC
>DATLUK010000233.1:0-7296 GCA_035533195.1 Acidimicrobiales bacterium
AACAAGCGCCCTGGCAGGTTCATACCCGGACCTCAGAGCAGAGGAGGCGCCCATCGACCACCAGCAGTGACCGGTGGACCCTGTCGGGGGGGTCAGTTTTCAACCGGTGGAAGGGGGTCAATTTTGGGCCGGTGTTGACACCTTGGGCTCCCACTAGCGCCCCGCTCTTCTTGGTCATCGCAGTCCCCTCAGCTCCGAGCCCACGCGGCCCTACCTGTATTTCGGGCTGTGGAAAGGCGGAAGTCTGAAAAGAACCCCGCCCGAGCCCCAGATTTCTCTTCAATCGGCTCGGGCGAGTTGCGCCCACGGGCGCCGGATGCGGCTCGGGGCCGTTACCCGTTCCGTCCCCGGAGACCGACCTGTCGGTCGCGGCTACAGGCCCCGAAAGTCAAGGGCGGAAGCCGGCACACCCTGGCATCTCCGATCATCCCGGAGCTCCGCTGGCCGGCGCCGGGCCCCAGGTCAGGGGCCATCTTTTTGAAAATCGGCGTTTTGCTGCCCGTATTACAAGTAGATGCTCAGTATCGGTCGAATCTTCGCGGGCAGTGGGTGGCGCTACCTCGCCGAGGCGGTCTCCGGCGGCGCCGAGGACTACTACTCGGCTGACGTGGCCAAAGGCGAAGCGCCCGGGCGGTGGTCGGGGAGCGCGGCCGACCCGGAGCTGGGCCTGTCCGGCAATGTCAGCGAGGACCAGATGCACCGCGTCTTCGGTCTGCTCCTCCATCCCAGCCACCCGGAGCTATTGGGTCGGGCGGCGGCCGTCTACCGACCCCTGGCCGAGCGCCTGGAGGCGGCCCGGGCCCAGCACGCCAGCCGGGCCGGGCGGGACTGGATCATCCGGGAGGCCGAGATGGTGGCGGGGGCCGAGACCCGGGAGCGGATCGAGGCGGAGCGTCGGGCCAATGCCGCCCGGGTAGCGGAGGAGTGGGCCGAGCGCGAAGCGGCCATGCGCCGGGCCGGTGAGCGCCGCTCGGTGGCCGGCTTCGACCTGACTTTCAGCCCGCCAAAGAGCTTGAGCGTGCTGTGGGCGGCCGCCGACGCCGCCGGGAGGAAGGTCATCTGGGCCGCCCACCATGAAGGCGTCGAGGCGGCCCTGGCCTACCTGGAGCGGGAGGCGGCCTGGTCGCGGGCCGGACATGACGGCATCCGCCAGGTGGATACCACCGGTTGGGTGGTGGCCTCCTTCGACCACCGGATGTCACGCACCGGGGATGTCCAGATCCACACCCACAACGCGGTGTTGAACCGGGTGCGCTGCGCCGATGGCCAGTGGAGATCTCTGGACAGCCGGGCCATCTACCGCGCCGCCGCCTCGGCCGGGGCGCTGTATGACCGGGTCCGCGAAGCCGCCCTGGAGGCCGCCCTGGGCGTGCGCCACGAGGTCCGCAAGGACGGCGGGCCCCGGGAGATCGTGGGGGTGGATGACGAGCTCTGCCGGCTGTTCTCCTCCCGGCGCACCCAGATCACCGACCGGTTGGAAGAGATGGTCGCCGCCTACAAAGAGGCGCACGGCACCGAGCCCACCCAGTGGGTCCTGGCCCGGATGAGTGACTGGGCCACCCTGGGGACCCGGCGGGCCAAGGACGGTTCGGAGACCACCGCCGAGGCCCTGGCCCGCTGGGGGGCCGAGACCAAGGACCGCGTCGGGGGTTCTCTGGCCGACGTGTGGGCCCGGGCCACCGACGCCCGCCTGTTCTACGACACCGACCTGGATCCGGCCCCCGAGCTCACCGACGAGGAGGTGCTGAGCGACGCCGTCGAGACCATCGAGGCCACCCATTCCACCTGGACCCGCTACGACCTGGCCCGGGCGATCACCCTGGCCCTACCAGTCCGCGCCGAGTCGACGCCCGAGGACCTCTTGGCCCGGATCGACGCCTTGGTCGAGGTCGCCATCGGGACCCGGGCCGAGTCACTGGGGGTCATCAGCCTGGCCCACGCATCCCCGTTCGAGGTGCCCGACCGGCTGCGCCGGGCCGGCGACGGCGAGTCGGTCTACGCCGCCCATGGAACCGAGCGCTTCGCCACCACCGGCGGCATGGCGGCCGAGCGCCGGGTGCTCGCCGCCGCGCAACGCGCCGACGGCCCGGTGGTGAGTGGCCGCCGCGTCGGGCGGGTGCTACGCCAGGCCGGGCTGGGCCTGGACCAGGAGCTGGCGGTCCGCTCGGTCCTCGGCTCCGGACGCCCGGTGCAAGCCGTCTTGGGCCCGGCCGGTGTCGGCAAGACATTCGCCATGGCCACCCTGGCCCGGGCCTGGTCCTCGCCGGGCCACGCCGTGATGGGCCTGGCCCCCTCCGAGACAGCGGCCCGGGTACTGGGCGACGCCGCGGGGATCCACGCCCTCAACACGGCCAAGTTGGTTTGGGAGCACGCCAACCGCAGTGCGGAGGAGAAGGCCGACCCCGCCTGGCGCTACGAGTTCGGGATATCCAGCGGGGACCTGGTCATCCTGGATGAGGCGGCCATGGCTTCGCGTGTCGTGCTCGACGACGTGGTGGCCCTCACCACCGGTGCCGGGGCCAAGTTGGTGTTGATGGGTGATCATCACCAGCTCGACGCCCCCGAGGCCTCGGGGCTCTTCCGCCACCTTGTGGAGGAGGTGGGCGCCACCGAGCTCTCCGAGGTGCGTCGCTTCGCCGCTGCATGGGAGGCGGCCGCCAGCTTGCGCCTTCGGGCCGGGGACGTCCGGGTGCTCGAGGACTACGAGCTGCGCTCCCGGATCATCGGGGGCGCCGCCGAGGAGATGGAGACCGCTGTCCTGGACGCGGCCCTGGCCGACTGGGCCCGGGGGCTCGGGGTCTTCGTCCTGGCCGATTCCAACGAGGCCGCCGCCGTGTTATCCGGGCGGTTCCGCGACGCGCTGGTCACCGCCGGGAGAGTCGACGACACCGCCACCGTGGCCCTGGCCGACGGCAACCGGGCCGGGCGCGGCGACCGAATCGTCACCCGGCTCAACGACCGGACCAACACATCCACCGCCGGCTCGTGGGTGGCCAACCGGGACCACTGGGAGGTGATCTCCGTGCACGATGCCGGGATCTCCGCCGCCCGCCTCGATGCCGACGGCCACCTCAGCGGGGATCGGGTGGAGCTGGCGGCGGACTACCTGGCCCAGAGCACGCAATTGGCCTATAGCGGGACGGTTCACGCCGCCCAAGGCGCCACCCGCGACGTCACCCACGCGCTGGTCAGCTCGTCCACCTCCCGGGCCGGTCTGTACGTGGCCCTCACCCGGGGGAGGGTTGCCAACCACGCCTACGTCATCTGCGCCCGGCCCGAGGGCGCCGACCGGGACGGTCCCCTCCAGGACCCCCTGGCCGTCCTGGCGGCCATCCTGGAGCGCGAGGAGGACCCGACGGCCCGCTCGGCCCTGGCCACGGCCGAGTACGAGGCGCAGCGCGCCGTCAGCCTGACCAGCCTGTTCCCGGTCTGGGTCGACCTCCTGGCCGAGGCCGGCCGGGAGCGGTGGACGGACACTCTCTCGCGGGTCCAGGACCCCTCCCTGGCCCGGGCCATGGTCGAGGGGGACGCCTGGGCCTCCCTGGCCGCCCGCCTGCGCAATATCGAAGCGGCCGGGATGGACGCCGAGGCCGCCCTGGCCGAGGCGGCGGGCATCCGCGGCCTGGAGAACGCCAACGACATCGCCGCCGTCCTGCACTGGCGCCTGCGGGGCAAGGAGGCCTCGGCCCGGTTGTTGCTGGGCAGTACCTTCACCGAGCTCTGCCCGTCCTATGGCTCGGACCTCGATGACACCCTGGCCCAACTGTCCGGCGCCATGGATGCCCGGGTGGCGGTGCTGGCCGACAAAGTGGACCAGGATCACCCGGCCTGGGCGAGGGACCTGGGACCCCGCCCGACGGACGAGGCCGCTGCCTGGGCGGCCAGAGCCGGCACAGTCGCCGGCTACCGGGAGGCCTTCGCCTGGGAGGACTCGACCGAGCCTCTGGGACCGCGGCCTTCGGCCACCCGCGCCGATGCCCGGGCGTGGTGGGAACGGGCGTCCCTGGCTCTGGGTCAGGTCGAGGCGCCAACCCTGGCGGGGATGCCCATCGAGGCCCTGGAGGCCCTGGCCGCCTCCGCTCGGGCTGAGCCGGCCCCGCCCTCGGTCGCCATCGAACTGGCCGACTGCCACGCCCAACTCCGCGAGGCCCGCACCGCCCAGGGTGCCGCCCTGCTCTCGGCCCGCCCAGAGAGGGCGGAGCGATACGCCCGGAGGGCCGAGGCCCTGGAAGCCAGCGTGGCCGAGTTGGAGGCCGCCCACGCCCTGCGCAGCGACTGGACGGTGCTGCGAGCCCGAGGCCAAGCCCAGGTCGAGGCGGCTCGGGCCGAGCTACAGGTCCGCCAGGAGATCATCACCCAAGCCCCGGCGGGCTCCTGGGCCGCGGAGCACTGGGAGGGCGTCCTCCACGACGCCGGGATCCGGGTCAGGAGCATGACCACGGTGGCCCAGCGTGTCGAGGGCGAAGCGGCCGAGCTGGCTGACCAGGTCGTAGCGGCCCGCTCCGGCCTGTCCCGACTGGAGCGCGACCAGCCGGCGGTCCACCAGGCCGCCCAAGCGGTGAGGGCCGAGGCGGCTCAAGCCCTGCGCCTGGACGGCCTTGACGCCACCCTGGCCACCTCCCAGCTGCAGCGGGCCGGTCTTCGGGGCCAGGCCAGGCGCGCCGCCCTGGCCGAGCGCGACGCGCTGGCCCGGCGCCATCCTGAGCTCAGAACCATCGAAGCTCGACCCCAAAGGTGGGCGGCGATGGCCACCGACGGACGGGCGGCGCACGACCAGGCCGTCAAAGACGCACAGGCGCAGGTCCACAAGCTGGAGGGTGTGCTCAGAGGCCATGTCAAGCTGGCCGGGGAGTGCCGGGCCGAAGCCGCCAAGCGACAGGCTCACCTGGACGAGTTGCACCTGCGGGGACCGTCAGCGGCCCCAGCTCCACCCGAGCCGACCGAGGCGGCGCGCCCGGCGGTGCCGACGATGAGCGAGCACCTTCGCGCCGCCGCGGTTCCTACTCCTCAGATCCAAGGGCCCCAGGCGAGCCTGTAGGTGCGGGCCGATCGGCGACAAGGCACGCATCCGAGACGGGACGGTGTCTGTCCGGGCCCGTCAGGGTTCACGGCCGCCGACCAGCGATCGCCTTCAGAAGGCGCGCTGACCTGCCCGGAGGAAGGCCCTCTGGTATCGCTGGTCGGCCATCTCGGATTCTTGAGCGCGCGCTTGCGGACGCTTCCTGATGAGGCCTACCCACGCCGAACGCCGAGTCGATGCTTGGCATCACCCCTTTCCAGCCCGGCCCACCCGCACTTCTCCTTCTCCCGCCAGTCCCGGGTCCCGGATCACTGGTATTTCTACCTGCACGATGGGGACTGGGGCCCGGCCATGGTCAAGTGCTGTCCCTACGCCCCCTATCCCCTCTGGATCGTGGCCAATGGCCATGAATGGCTGAAGCGACAGTTGACTCGGGCCGGCGTCGCCTACGAGGCCCTCGACAACGGCCTGGCCTCAGTGTCGGATCCCAGCGAGGCGGCCCGACTGGCCGCCTCGCTGTCTGCGGGCCATCTCCGGCGGGCTATCGAGGCCTGGCTGTCCAGGCTACCGAGTCCGCTCACTCCCGCTGATGGCGAGGCTGGGTTCCGCTACGACTTTCCGATCCGTCAGCTCGAGATCTCCGACACCGCCGTCTTCGACGCCCCTCGGCGGGGCCGGGCTTGGTTCGAGGCTGCCATCCGTGACCACCTCGACCTCGGGCGGCCCGAACAGGTCGCCCTGGTGGTCGACCGCAGCATCCGCTCCACGGACAAGAACCCGAACCCCGGTCGCTTCGCCACCGAGGTCGTCGCCCGAGACATCAACCCCATGCTGCAGATCCGCTACAAGTCCTCCAAGACCAAGGCCTATCTGAAGGAAGGCCGAGCTCTTCGGGTGGGAGACGACGGTCAACAACCCGGCGGACTTCGACACGCTCAAGACCCTCAACGCCACCAACTGGCGGGCGCTGCGCCGCATCGGCGCCAACGTCAACGGCCGCTTCTTGCCCGTCCTGGGGGAAGGACAGGCCGGCGTTCCCGACCCGGCCACCCTGGAGGCGATCGTGATGCCAACCGTCCATGACGGCCAGCGCGCCCCCGGCCTGCGCTTCGGGAACCCCCGGGTCATGGCACTGCTTTCTTCAGTTGCCACCTTCGCCCATGTCATCGGAGGACTGACCAACCGAGCCCTGCGCGAGCACATGGTCGCTCGGTGGGACCCCGACTACACATCGTCCCAGGCCAGCTATGACCTGCGCCGCCTGCTGCTCAAGGGACTCATCGAACGGGTGGAGGGCACCAATACCTACCGGATCACCCCCCACGGACGAACCATCGCCACCTTCCTCACCAAGCTGGCTGCCCGCGTCATCGTTCCCGCCCTCACCGATCTCATCGCCAAGCGCATGGCGGCCGGAAAACTTGCCTCAAACGTCCGGAAGGCAAGCCTCTAGATCAGCTAGCAGTTAGCCCCGCCCCTCCTACCGGACCGGCCCCGCCACCAGGGTGAGACTGGCCGAGCCGTTCTGACCCGACGACGTCACCCAGCCCACCGCCACCGAGCTACCGGGGCCGTGGGTACCCATGAGGGCGGCCAGTGAGTTCGGGGAGGAGACGGAACGGCCGTCGATAGACACGATCACGTCGCCCGGGCTCAGTCCGGCTCCGGCCGCGGGAGCGCCCGGTTGGACGCCAACGACCACGGCGCCTGAGCTGACCGGGGGTGTGTAGGAGCCGAATCCGCCGGCACCGGACTCCACCGTGGCGACAGTGGACACCTCCACGCCCATGATCCCGGGCTGGCCGATCAGCACCGTGGAGGAGGCGTGGCCGGACTCGATCTGGCGGGCGACGGCCATGGCCGTGTCGATGGGGATGGCAAAGGCGATGTTGGAGGCGCTCTGGGTGGGCCCGCCGGAGGCGCCCGCGGTGTTCATGCCGATCACCTGACCGGCGGCATCGACGAGGGGACCGCCCGAGTTACCCGGATTGATGGGGGCGTCGGTCTGGATCAGGCCGCTCAGCTGTTCCGAGCCCGAATAGGGGTCGGTGGCGGTGATGGAACGGCCCAGGGCCGACACGATCCCGTTGGTCACCGTGGGCGGGCCGGACAAGTTGAGGGCATTGCCGATGGCGACCACCTGGTCACCCACCCCCACGCCGGCCGATCGTCCGAGGGTGACGGTCTTGAGTCCCGTCGCCCCCTGCATCTGGACCAGGGCGACATCGGCGGTGGGGTCGACCCCCAACACCCTCAGCGGGTAACTGGGTCCGGTG
>DATLUK010000234.1:0-5248 GCA_035533195.1 Acidimicrobiales bacterium
CACGGTCGGGTAGCTCAGTTGGTAGAGCACGCGCCTGAAAAGCGCGGGGTCACCGGATCGACGCCGGTCCCGACCACCGAGAAAGTCCTGGTCAGGCGGGGTGCGCGAATTGAAAAACCGGGGTTGGCCCGGGTTTCGTGCCCCACCCGTGCCCCACCGTGCCCCACGCTGGTTCAAGAGCGGTGTCCGAGCGTCGTTGCCTCATCGCCTTTTCTCACCCTGTGTGGGCGCGTCCGTCGCCCAGGAGACAGCCTGATGTTGGGGCTGACGCGGGCACGCCAGTGTGTGAAGCTCAGACTCAGTCGGCCTCGGCGGCTGGGCGGATGGGAATGATGGGAGCCAGGGCTTCGGTCAGCTGGTCCAGCTGATCAGCGATACGCCGCTCGCGCTCTTCCGCGGCGTGCTGATAGATCAACGACGCTCTCGGGCTGGCATGGCCGAGGCGAGCCATCAGCTCCTTGGTGCTGGCGCCGGTCTGGGCCGCCAGCGTCCCCGCCGTGTGCCTCATGTCGTGAAAGCGCAGACCGCCCAGGCCGGTCTTGGCAGTCGCTGGCTCCCACGTTCTCTGTCGAAAGTTGTTGCGATCCAGAGGTAGGCCGGTGCCCGTCGTGAAGACGTAGGCCTCCAGTCCTTTGGGCGTGTAGGCGCGCACGTGATGGCGCAGCTCGTCGCCCAGCCGTTGGCCTACCGCGACCCGACGAAGGCCGGCCTCGGTCTTGGGCTCGTCCTCGATCACCTCACCCGAGGCCAGTCGAATGCGCTTGCGCCGGACATGGATCCAGCCGCCGGCCAGGTCGAGGTCCCGGCGGCGCAAAGCGAAGAGCTCTCCCTGGCGCAGACCGGTCAGCCCGGCGGTGAGGACCAGGGCCCGATAACGGGGGTCGATGGCGTCGGCCAACTGGTAGAGCTGACCCAGGTTGATGAAACGCTGCTCGGAATGGCGCTCCAGGCCGCCGCGATCGATCCGGCAGGGGTTCTTGGCCAGGCGGTCGTCCTTGACGGCCTGGCCCAGGATTTGGCGGAGGCGCACGTAGGCCTTGGCCGCCACCGATCGGGTCCGGGCCTTGACCAGGGAGGCGTGCCAGACCCGCACCAGTTCTGAGGTGATCTCGCCTATGGCGAGCTCGCCAAGGGCGGGAACGCCTGGGTCCACGGCCGGAAGGATGTGGAGGTTGAGCTGGCTGGCGTAGATCTCCCGGGTCCGCGGCGCCAGCATGCTCATGCCGTTGAGCCACGCCTGGGCGTAGTCGTCCAGGCGGACCTGGCCGGCCCGGGGGTCGACCCAAATCCCGCGGCGCATTTCGGTTTCCAGCTGAGACAGCCAGGCATTGGCGTCAGCCCTGGTCCGGAAGGTCAGCGGGGCGGTGATTCTCTCCCCTGTCGGCAGGCGGTAGCGCACCTGCCAATGCCCCGACGGCAACCGCCGGAGAGCGCCGAAGTCCCTCTTGCCGGCCATCTCACCTCACCTTCATCCCCAGCGGGACCCTAACTCCGCGCTGTGACTCTCCGCCGCTGGTCGGTTCGCCTCAGGCCGATCTGTCATCGGCTGGAGAGATCCTGCGGAGCGGTCTTTCTCCGGTCCGGGGCCGGGAGCCACCCGCACCCACCGGGAGCTGGCTGGGCGCCCCCAGACTCTGGGTGATCCATGCTGGCACAGGCAGATCATCCCGGGGGCTGACCCGGGTCCGGCTGAAGAACTCGCGCAGATCGGCGGGCTGGAACAACAGGAAGCGCCCGACCCGGTGGTAAGGAATGACGCGCTCCTCGACCGCCCGGCGCATCCATCGCACCGTGACGCCCAGCATGGCCGCGGCGGCCTCGATTCGCACCGGCGCTTCCTCCCTGCCGTCACCCACAGCCGTGCCCCTGCCGGTCTCGCCCGTGCCGGGCCTCTTCGCTAGGCCTGCGGCGCAGCTTCTCCACGTTCACCTCCTGGGCCAGCCGAATCTGGCCATCACTCCCTATCCGGACCTCCAGACCCCCCTCCGTCAAAAAATTGCTCCGGATTTTTTCGGGCTGGAGTCCCCAAGCCTCATCAAGGCTCCCCACTCCTGCCCACTCCACCAGGCTTGTGGGCTACCACGCCCCGGCCTCGGGCCGGGGCTGTCTCCATGGTGGCGGGGGCCGACCGGAGCGAGCGGGCCCGTCAAGGCCGCCTGTCGGCGTCCCTGCGGGACCGGCGACGCCGGGCCTTGACTGACCCTCCTCCAGGCGCCGGTGTCGACCGGGCCACCACCAGCTTCGGGATCCCGTCAACCGGCGCTGGCTCAACCGGGACGACAACACCTGGGAGGAGTCCACCAGCTTCTTCGACGTGGTGGCTTGGCGGAAGTTGGCCGAGAACGCCACGCAGTCCCTGGCCCGGGGCACCCGGGTCACCGTCACCGGCCGCCTGGAGCAGCGCTCCTGGGAGACCCCGGAGGGCCAGCGCCGCTCCAAGGTGGAGATCAACGCCTCCGACATCGCCACCAGCCTGGTCTGGGCCACGGCCAAGGTCACCAAGAACGAGCGTCAGGCGCCCGAGGCGGCCGCCGTCAACGAGGACGAGCCGGCTTTCTAGGACCACCTGAGCCAGGGGCCGCCACCACCCGGTGGCGGCCCTTCTGGCGCCTCTCAGTAGCCTCAGCCCGCGGGTGGCATGGCGGGCGATCGGCCGAACCCGGAGGTGGGGGCGGGGCAGTGGATTCCGGTACTGGGGCGAGCGAGCTGAGCCGACGGGTGACCGAGCTGTTCGGGCCGCACCTGTCCGTCGAGGAGACGCTGGTGGCCCATCGCTCCCGCCTCGTCTGGCGGGCCCGCCTCGATGGCGACCTGGTGGCCCTCAAGGCCTTCACCGAGCCCCACCGGGCGGCCGCCGAGGCGATGGCCATGCGGGCCGCCGCCGACGGGGGCGTCGGAGTACCACCGGTGCTCGGCGAGTGGAGGGTCGATGGTTGCGCCGTCCTGACCCTCGGCTGGGTGGAGGGTTCCCCGCTCGGGTCGCAGACGCAGGGCTGGGTCAGGGCCGGTGAGCAGTTGGCCCGCCTCCACCGCCTGCCGGTCCCACCGGGCCTGCCAACCGTCAGCGGATGGGAAGGCGACTGGGACTCGGACCTGGTCCGACAAGTACCGCAGGAATGCGCCCGGGCGGTGAACCTCGGGCTGTTGTCGCATTCCCAGGTGGATCACGTGACGAGCACGCTGGGGCCGGCTCTGGTCGCGCTCGAACCGGCAGGCATCGCCTTCCTGCACGGGGACATGCAGCCCGAACATGTCATCCTCACCACCGCCGGCGGGGTGAGCTTCATCGACTGGGGAGACGCCGGCAGCGGTGACCCCTTGTGGGATCTGGCCGTGCTGGTCAATGACAACAACCTAGACCGCCTCGAAGACGTCCTGGCCGGCTACCAACCAGAACCCCAGCTCCTGGCCCACCTTCGGGCCAACCTCGACCATTTCCGGGCTCTGCGATACCTCCAAGAGGCGACCTGGTTGGCCGAGCGGTCCTTCGACCCCTCCCAGTCGTTGGAAGGCCTGTTCGGGCTGCTCGGTTGGGGCCCGGCCCGGGTCGCCGGGCCAGGCCGGATTGTGGGCCTCCGGCCTCAGGCCGCGCCCGGCTCGAGGGGCCAGCCGGGCCGATCCTGAGCGCGCCCAGAGACCCAAAAACCCACCCCCCTGCCCCACACACCTCTGCATCTCCTGATGATGAAGGTGGCCGGCGTCCCGCCTGTTGGCACCGGCGGCACCGAAATTGCCCAGAACGTTTTTTGACGATCGGCCCTCTGGAGGTCCGGATAGAGCCATGAATGCTCTCTGTCGGAAAGATCTTCGCTGGAGGTGGGTGGCGCTACCTCATCGATGCCGTCTCCGGCGGCGCCGACGACTACTACCTGGCTGACGTAGCCCGCGGAGAAGCTCCCGGGCGGTGGGCCGGGCGTGCCGCTTCCCCGGAGCTGGGACTGGCCGGCAAGGTCACCCCGGAGCAGATGGAGCGGGTCTACGGCCTGCTCCTGCATCCGACCGAGCTCGTGGAGCTGGGCCGACCGCCGTCGGTCTTTCGGCCCCTGGCCGAGCGCATCGAGGCGGGCCGCGCCGCCCATCAGGCCAAGGTCCGCCGGGACTGGGTCACCCGGGAGGCCGGCCTGGTGACCGAGGGTCTCGGTTCGGTGGAACTCGAGGCCGAGGAGGTCGTCTACCGGGCCCAGGCAGAGAGCGACTGGACCGAGCGGGAGGCCCTCCTGCGCCGGCGGGGCGAGCGCCGGTCGGTGGCCGGGTTTGATCTGACTTTCAGTCCCCCGAAATCGGTAAGCGTGCTGTGGGCCGCCGCCGACGAGACGGGACGACAGGCCATCTGGGACGCCCATCACGCCGGGGTGAGGGCGGGCCTGGCCTACCTGGAACGGGAGGCGGCCTGGTCCCGGGCGGGGCATTCCGGCATCCGCTCGGTGGACACCACCGGTTGGGTAGTGGCCTCTTTCGACCACCGCATGTCGCGCTCGGGGGACGTGCAGATCCACACCCACAACGCCGTACTCAACCGCGTTCGTTGCAGCGACGGTGCCTGGCGGAGCCTGGATGCCCGGGCCATCTACCGCGTGGCTGCCTCGGCCGGCGCCCTCTACGACCGGGTCCGGGAGGCGGCCCTGGAGGACTCCCTCGGAGTGCGCCACGAGGTGCGAAAGGAGGGCGGAGCCAGAGAGATCGTGGGGGTGCCCGAGGAGGTCTGTCGGCTCTTCTCCACCCGACGGGGACAGGTCACCGCCCGGGTGGGCGAGATGGCCGAGGCCTACGAAACCAGCCACGGCCATGCGCCGTCGGACTGGCTCCGGTCCCAGATGTCGGCCTGGGCCACCCTTCAAACCCGACAGCGCAAAGACGGCGCCGAGACCACCGAGGAGGCCCTGGCCCGCTGGTCGGCCGAGACCAAACAGCGCCTGGGCACGACGCTGGCCGAGGTGTGGCTGGCGGCGGTCGACAACCGCCTCTTTCACGACGCCGAGCCGGAACCCACCCCTGCCGTTGACGACGACGGCGTCGTTAGCTCGGCGCTGATCGAGCTGGAGGAGAGCCACTCCACCTGGACCCGCTACGACCTGGCCCGGGTGGTGACGCGACAGCTGGCCGTCACCGCCAGAACCGATGCCGATGCCCTGCTGGCCCGGGTGGACGCCCTGGTGGACGGGGCAATCGAGAGCCGGGCGCGGGAGCTCGGCGTGGTCGGACTGTCCCTGCCCGAGTCGTTCTGCGTGCCCGAGCGACTGCGACGGGC
>DATLUK010000235.1:0-9869 GCA_035533195.1 Acidimicrobiales bacterium
GATCAGCATCGACGGGGCGACGGCGGGGACCAACGACCGGGTGCGGGGAGAGGGTTCCTTCGCCGTAGCCAGGCGAGCCATGGACAACCTGGCCGGGGCCGGCTTCGGTCCGTTCAAGATCAGCGTGGTCATGACCCGCCACAACATCCCCGAGCTCGATGCCCTAGCCGAACTGGCCGAGGGCTACGGCGCCGAGTTGCGCCTGACCCGGCTGCGGCCGTCGGGGCGGGGCGTGGACACCTGGGCCGAGCTGCATCCCACCCAGGACCAACAGCGCCACCTCTACCAATGGCTGCTGGAGCGCCCCGACGTACTGACGGGTGACTCCTTCTTCCACCTCTCGGCCCTGGGCGAGTCGCTGCCCGGCCTCAACCTCTGCGGGGCCGGCCGGGTGGTGTGCCTCATCGATCCGGTGGGAGACGTCTACGCCTGCCCCTTCGTTCTCCACCCCGAGTTCCGGGCCGGCAGTGTCAGGGATCCGGGCGGGTTCGAGGCGGTGTGGAAAGCCTCGGAGCTCTTCGCCGGGTTGCGTCAGCCCACCAGCGCCGGGGCCTGTGCCTCCTGCGGCTCCTACGACGCCTGCCAGGGCGGTTGCATGGCGGCCAAGTTCTTCACCGGGCTGCCCCTGGACGGCCCGGACCCCGAATGTGTCTTCGGACACGGGGCCGAGGCTCTCTCGGCGATGGCGGCCGGGGCCGTGCCCTCTCCCGGCCCCGGGCACTCCAAGCCGGTCCGGCTCAGTCCAGGCCGGCGGCGCTAGTCCCCGAGCCGCCGGAGAAAACCGGGCGGAATGATGACGTCCTCGGGCCCGAGTTCATCGACCGACTTCCGGCCGAGGCCCCGCAGAGCGGAATCGATGCCGTTGCTGAAGATGTCGAGAACGTTCTCCACCCCGGCCTGCCCGTTGGCCGCCAGCCCCCACAGGTAGGCCCGGCCGATCATCACGGCGCGGGCCCCGAGGGCCAGAGCCTTGACGACGTCCCCGCCGCGCCGGACACCCCCGTCCAACAACACCTCGACGTCCCGGCCCACGGCCTCCGCCACTGCCGGCAGCGCCCGGATCGAAGCTGGGGTCGTGTCGAGGTTGTTGCCACCGTGGTTGGACACGGATATCGCGGTGGCGCCGATGTCCACGGCCCGCCGGGCGTCATCGACCCTCATGATGCCTTTGATCATGACCGGGCCTCCCCACTCCTGACAGAGCCAACGCAGGTCATCCCACGACGGCGGCGGCGTCTGCGCCCACTCCCCGTAGGCGTCGAAGAACCCGGGCGGCGTCTCCCCGGCCACCACCATGTTGGGCGCCGTCAGTCCCGGCGGCCCTCCCGCCCGCGCCCACTGCGCCAGCCAGCGGGGGCGCCGGACAACCTCCGGCGCGTACCGACGCACTGCTTCCCGGTCGATCTTGCTGGGGATGAACGGGCTACCCCAGTCCCGGGCGTGGACGAAGGACCAGTCGAGGGTGACGATCAGTCCCACGCATCCCGTGGCCCGGGCCCGCTCGAGCCTCTGGACGATCCGGTCTCGGGTTCCACACCAGTACGTCTGGAAGAAGGTCTTGGGGTTGGCCGCCACCACCTCCTCGACCGGCTTGCTGGCGAAGCAGCTGAGCCCCATCGCTGTGCCCCGCGCTGCCGCCGCCCGAGCCACGGCTACCTCGGCGCCAGGGTGGACCGCCTGGACTCCGGTGGGGGAAATCACCACCGGAAGGGATATCGGCACCCCCATGACGCTGGTCGAGAGCTCCCGCCCACTCGGCTGGCCGGCCACGTGGGGTGCAAAGCCGAGCTCGTCAAAGGCAGCCATGTTGTCGTTGTAGGTGACGCCGCGCTCGGCTCCGGCCAAGAGGGCGGAGTAGACCGAAGGGGGCAGGCGCTTCTGCGCCCTTCGCTGCGCCTCGGCCACCGTCTCAATCCAGTCTCCGGCCATGGTCCGACCAGGATACGGGCCCGAGATGGCACAGTGGGAATGTGTCCCGGTCTGCGCTGGCCCTTCAGAGATGACGCCGGGCGGCGGTCGTACGGTCAATCGTCACCTGGGCCGGTCGACCTGGACCGAGGTTGCCGATGGGTTGCTGCTGGTCGTGCCCTTGGGAGCCACGGAGCAGCACGGGCCCCATCTGCCGGTCGATACCGACACCACCGTCGCCACCGAGCTGGCCACCCGGTTGGTGGCCGGCCGTTCTGACGCCGTCCTGGCTCCCCCTCTGCCCTACGGCGCCAGTGGTGAGCACCAGGACTTCCCCGGAACCCTGTCCCTGGGAGCTCCAGCGCTCGAGTCCGTGCTAGTGGAGCTGGTCCGCTCGGCCGACCGCTTCAAGGGCACCGTCCTGGTATCGGGCCACGGAGGCAATGCCGCCCCGCTGCAGCGGGCCTTCGTCCGCCTGGCCGCTGAAGGGCGAAAGGTGATGTCCTGGTCCCCTAGCCCCACCGTTCTCGGTGGCGCCACCCCGGAGCTGACCGCCAGGCTCTCCGGGGACCACCATGCCGGACTGGTAGAGACTTCGATCATGCTCGCCCTCAGTCCCGAGTCGGTCCGCGTCACCCAGGTCGCTCCCGGTCGGGTGGTTGCGCCATTGGCGGAGCTCATGCCTCGTCTCCTCCGGGACGGCGTGAGCGGGGTCTCGGCCGACGGCGTCCTCGGGGATCCGACCGGGGCCAGCGCCGAGTTGGGGCACCGATGGCTTGCGGCCCTGGCGGCCGACCTGGCTCGGCGGGTCGGAGAGTGGGCAATAACCGCTGCACAGACGACCCCTGAGGGGCTGGCCCGATGACGACTACTCGCGCCGCGGTGGTGACCGGAGCCGCCCGCGGGATCGGGGCCGCGGTAGCAAGGGGCCTGGCCGCGGACGGGTGGAAGCTGGTCCTGGTCGACGCATGTCGCGACGAGCCGGGACTGCCCTATCCCCTGGCCGCCCACGACGAGCTGGACCAGGTGGCCACCGACTGCGACGCACTGGCCGTAGTGGGCGACGTGCGCAGCCAGGCCGACCTGAACGAGGCGGTGGAGCTGGCCCGCTCGAGCTTCGGAGGGCTGGACGCGGCGGTGGCCGCCGCCGGTCTGATAGCCGGGGGACGATCGGGATGGGAGACGCCCGACGCCACCTGGGACATGCTCATCGACGTCAACCTGGCCGGGGTGTGGAAACTGGCCCGGGCCGCCGTGCCGGCCATGCTAGAGCGACCCGAGCCGAGGACGGGACGATTTGTGGCCCTGTCCTCGGTGGCCGGGCTGACCGGCATGCCGCTATTGGCCGCCTACTCCGCCTCTAAACACGGTGTTATCGGCCTGGTCCGCTCCATGGCTGCCGAGCTCGGCCCCACCGGCGTCACCGCCAACGTGGTCGCCCCCGGCTCCACGGCCACCGCCATGCTCCAGGCCAGTGCAGACATCTACGGCCTCGCCCACCAGGACGAGTTCAGCGTCCACCACCCGATGGGCCGCCTCCTCAACCCCGACGAAGTGGCCGCCGTGGTGCGCTGGCTCCTCAGCCCGGCCAGCTCGGCGTTGACCGGAGCCGTCCTGCCTGCCGACGCCGGCATGTCGGCGGCCCAGTAGCCGCCCGCCACGCTCCAGGGGGCCGGCCACCGTGAGTGGTCCCGGCCCGAAGATGCAACATGAAGACCGGCCCTCAGATCTTGCGTTTTGTCTTATTGTGGCGAAATCGCGTTCGTTCAACAACACATTCGTAATGTAAATCGGGTGTGCTTGGAGTTCGCATGTATCGGGGTCAGCGCCGGCCCCGGGGCACGACATCCTCATCCGCCTCGTTACCCCACGCCGTCCAGCCGAGGCGGGCATAACGGGCGAAGAGCTCCAGATAGGGCCCCGGTGAACAGGACTCGATGAGCTCATACTGCTCGTCGGGCTTGCGGGAGTGCTCCCGTTTACGTGACTCGATCATGTTCACCTGCCGGCGGCCGGCGGGGCCGGTGCGCAGGCTGCCCCGCACGCCGAAGAGGATGGGCTCGGTCACGTTGCGGAAGTAGAAGCCGACTCCCCGCCCGTCCGGACCGCCGTCCCGACGTCGCTTGGCCCAGACCACCATGGCCTTGTAGGTGAACCCCCATGCCTCCATCACCGACAGCCCCTCGGCCACCAGAGCATTCGGCACCCATAGGTAGCAGTGCGACTGGGCGGCCATGAGATCGGACACCGGGAGCGAGGCGATCTCCTTCCAGCCCATGGTGTCGTAGCGGGATAGTCGGCGGTGCTCCGGAGCGACCTTGCCCGTCCGGTTGAGGAAGCGCCAGGGCGGATCGGCCAGGACCGTGCCGAAAGGCTGACTACCGAGATCTTCCAGGTTCAGCACCATAGGCCCGGCCCGGATCCAAACAGCTGGTGCCCGGTACCGGGCGGATGGGCCGACCGCCGAAGCGCCGGGGTGACTACCTTGGCCCCCGTGCCGGCCTGGCGCTGTCCCAGATGCGATCGGCAGTTCGCCCGGGTCAACCAGGGCCATGAGTGCGCGCCCGCCCTGAGCCTGGAGGAGTACTTCTCCACCGGGCCGGCCTGGGAGCGACCCATCTTCGAGGCCGTGATGGCCCACATGGACACGGTCGGAGCCGTGCACGTCGAACCGGTTTCGGTGGGGATCTTCCTGAAGCGGGCCCGCAGCTTCGCCCAGCTTCGGCCGATGACCCGCTGGGAGACGCTCTCGTTCTCACTACGCCGGTCCGAGTCCCACCGGCTCATTACCCGGAAGGTCGTGGCCTACAGCGGCCGCTACTACCACGTCTTCAACCTTCGGGGCCCCGAGGATCTGGATGACCTGATGCTGGGCTGGCTGACCGAGGCCTATCTCGACTCACCCGAGTAGCCCGAACGCCCCCGACCGGCATGGGCCGGCCCCGGGACTGGCAGGATGACGGGGAAAATGACCTTCACCGACCCCACCCTCCCCTCCACCCTCGGCCGGCTGGTGGTCGGGCGACGGCGGGAGACGGAGGTGCTGGTGGCCGCCCTGGCCGCCGGCCGCCACGTGCTGTTGGAGGGCCCCCCGGGGACAGGCAAGTCCACGCTCCTGCGGGCCCTGGCCGAAGGGGCGGGGCTGGATTTCGAGTTGGTGGAGGGCAACGCCGAGCTGACCCCGGCCCGCCTGGTGGGACACCACGACCCCAGCCGGGTCATGGCCGAGGGCTACTCCCCCGACATCTTCGTGGAGGGCCCGCTGGCCCTGGCCATGAGGGAGGGCTCACTCCTCTACGTCGAAGAGATAAACCGGGTACCGGAAGAGACCCTCAACGTCTTGATCACGGTCATGTCCGAGGCCGAGCTGAACGTTCCTCGGCTGGGCCGCATCTCCGCGGCCAAGGGCTTCCGGCTGGTGGCCGCCATGAACCCCTTCGATGCCGTGGGCACCGCCCGCATCTCCTCGGCCATCTACGACCGGACCTGTCGGATCCTCATGGGCTACCAGGAAGCCGAGGAGGAGGTGGAGATCGTCAGGCGCGGGGTCGAGCCGGTCAGCGCCCCCCAGGAATGGATGGCCAAGGTGGTCGATCTGGTCCGCCTCACCCGGCGTCACCCCGACATCCGGGTGGGGTCCTCCGTGCGGGGTGCCCTTGACACGGTGATGGTGGCCGCTGCCCTGGCCGAACTGCGGGGCCGGCGCCCGACCGATCCCCAGGTGGGACTGGACGCCGCCATGGCCGCTCTGTCCGGCCGCATCCGGATCCACGAGGGATCGGGCCGCACGGCCGAACAGATCGTCACCGACCTCTGGGAGCAGGTCTTCGGCCGGGCCCGGGACGGGGGTTGGTCCGAGCAGGCCCCCGAGGACGGCGAGGCCGAGGAAGAAGCCGAGGGGGGCGCCGAGGGGTCGGGCGAGGGAAAAGCCAAGGCCCCGCCGGCCTGAGGCCGTCGGCGGGGCCGAACCGGGTCCACGAAGGCGCCGAAGCCCGCGACAGCGTCAGTGAGGAGCGGCGCCGGACCACCTCCCGGCGGGAGCTGGCCCGCCAGGCCCGTTTCGCCCAGCTGTCCCCCAACCCGGGGGAGTTGGACGGGGACGCCTTTGACGAGGCCCTCTCCGAGGATCCCGACGCCGCCCTGGGATTGCTGGCCGAGTTGGCCGGTGCCACGGATGCCCGGCTGCGCGAGCTGGCCCGCCAGCTGGCCGGACGGGTGCTGGTCCGTGTTGGCCGGGCCGGTCCTCCCCGCGCCGCCGGAGTGGGTCGGATGCAGGCCGCCCGCTGGGCGGAGGGTGGGGATCTGGACATCGACTCCAGCCTGGAGGAGATCATCGGTGCCCGGGTGGCCAACCGACCCCTGGACCTGGAGTCCATGCGGGCCCGACGCTGGGCCCGGCCCGCCACCGCCATCTGTTTACTGATCGACCGTAGCGGCTCCATGGGCGGGCAACGCCTAGCCAGCGCCGCTCTAGCCGCCGCCGCCGTGGCGTGGAGGGCACCGGACGACTACAGCGTGGTGGCTTTCAGCGATGAGGCCGTCGTGGTCAAGGCCCAGGACGAGATCCGCCCGGTGGAGGCGGTGGTGGACGACCTTCTGTGTCTGAGGGGCCACGGCACCACCAACCTGGACCTTGCCCTGACCGTGGCCCGGTCCCAGCTCGACCGTTCCTCGGCCAAAGACCGCCTGGTCCTGCTCCTCTCCGACGGCCGGCCCACGGCCGGAGCCGACCCGGTCGGCGCCGCCCGGGCCCTCGAGCGGCTATTGGTCCTGGCCCCGGCCGGTGACGCCCGTGAGGCCACCGCCCTGGCCCGGGCCGCCGGGGGCCGGGCCGTCGAGCTAGGGGGTCCCTCCACCGTGCCATCCGCCCTGGCCGCTCTCATCGGCGGGTGAGCGACTTTCCGCCCGGATGGGGACTGACCCTCGACGGGGGTCTGCGCCGGACAGACGGTGGCCGGGCCCTGATCGGCGGCTACCCCGTGCGCATCCTCCGGCTCAGCCCGATCGGGGCGCGGACGGTGGATGCCTGGGCCGCCGGGGCGCCGGTGGGTGCCGGGCCGGCGGCCGGGCGGCTGGCCCGCCGGCTGGTGGATGCAGGTATGGCGCATCCCCGGCCTCCTGCGGTCGGCGGGCCGGGGGCACACCCAACCGTCAGCCTGGTGGTCCCCACCCGGGACCGGCCTGATGGCCTGGCCCGGCTACTAAATACCGCCCTGGGACAGGGCTTCCGCGGGCCCCGACCGCCCGGTTCGGGCCGGCCCGTGCCTGATGAGGTGATCGTGGTCGATGACGGCTCGGCCGAGCCCGTCGCAGTGGCCGCGGTGGCCGCCCGCTTCGGCGCCCGCCTGTTGCGCCATGAACGCCCACTGGGGCCCGCCGCCGCCCGCAACCAGGGCTGGCTGGCGGCGGGGAGCGAACTGATCGCCTTCTTGGATGACGACTGCCGCTGTCCCGAGGGCGCCGGCTGGCTGGGGGCCCTCACCGCCCTCTTCCAGGATCCTTCCGTGGCCCTGGTCGCCCCGCGGGTGCAATCCGCCCGGGGTCGGGCCCCCGGCTGGCTGGCCGCCTATGAGTCGGCCCACAGCCCGCTGGATCGGGGCTCGGCTCCGGCCCCGGTGCGCCCGGCCAGCCCGGTGCCCTTCGTGCCCGCCGCCGCCCTGATCGCCAGACGCACGGTCCTGGAGTCGGCCGGCGGATTCGATGAGACGCTGACCGTGGGCGAGGACGTCGATCTGGTCTGGCGCCTGGCCGAGGCGGGCTGGTCGATCCGCTACGTGCCCGAGGCGGTCATGACCCACGAGGCCCGGCCCGACCTGGGGTCATGGCTGGCCCAGCGCTTCCGCTATGGGAGCTCGGCCGTCCCTCTGGACCGCCGGCACCCGGGGGCGGTCGCCCCGGTCCGGGTCTCGGGATGGACGGCCCTGGCCTGGGCCCTGGTCGCCACCGGCACCCCCGCCGGGGTGATGGCCGGGGTGGCTGTGGGCGCAGGTAGCACCGCCTTCCTGGTCCCCCGCCTGTCCGGGCTGGAACATCCCGTCACCGAGGCCGCGCGCCTGGGCGGCCGGGGGCATTTCTGGGCCGCCCGTCGCATCCTGGGCGCCCTGCGCCGGGAGTGGTGGCCGGTCCTGGTGGCCGCTTCGGTCACCAGGCGCGGACGGTGGGTGGGACTGGTGGTTCTGTCGGCGGCGGTGATCGACTCCCGCCGCAGCCGACCGGCCGGGGTCAGTCGTCTGCGTTGGCTGGGTCTGGCCCTGGCCGACGACGCCGCTTACGGGGCCGGCCTGTGGTCGGCCGTGCTGTCCTCCCGGCGCTTCGGGGCGCTGGCGCCCCGCCTGTCCTCTCAGACGGCCCCAGGTCGGCCCAATCTCCCGGGGTGTCAGTCGGCCCGGTTGGCGCCGTGGCGGCGGACGAAGTCGTTGACGGCGTAATAGGCGTCGATGGACTCCCCGGCGTCGCCCCAGTAACCCTCCAGGACGTCGAAGGACATGCGGCCCGCCTCCACATAGGCGTTGTTGACGTCGGTGATCTCCAACTCGCCCCGGGCCGACGGCACCAGCGTCTTGATGATCTCGAAGACGCTGGTGTCGTAGAAGTAGATGCCGGTCACGGCATAGCTGGAGGGCGGATCCTCGGGCTTCTCCACGATGCGGATCACCCGCCCGTCGCTCAGCTCGGGTACTCCGAGGTGGCGCAGGTGCTCGGGCTCGCTCACCGGGGTGAGGATGATGCGGGCGCCCTTCGGTGAGGACTCGAAGGCGCGCACCGACGCGGCTATGCCTCTCTCCACGATGTTGTCGGCCAGGAAGACGCAGACCGAGTCGTCCCCGGCAAAGCGCTCGGCCAGGCCCAACGCCTCGGCTATCCCGCCCGCCTTGGCCTGATAGGAGTAGGAGAGCCGGTCTATCCCCCAGTCATGACCGTTACCGAGCAAACGCAGGAACTCTCCTGCGTGGGTGCCGCCGGTGACCAGCATGATCTCGCCCACCCCGGCCTGGACCAGCGCCTCGATGGCGTAGGTGACCATGGGTCGGTCGTAGATGGGCAGCAGGTGCTTGTTGGTGATGAGGGTCACCGGGTGCAGGCGGCTGCCGGTGCCGCCGGCCAGGATGATCCCTTTCACGGCGGCGGATGCTAGGGCGGCGTAGCTTCGCCGGCATCAACACGCCCTTGGCCCGGGTCCTGACCCTCAACATCTGGAACCTGTCCGGGCCCTGGCGGGACCGGCGCTTCGGCAACGCCGTCCTGTCCCGCTGGCCGAACTGGCCGAGGCTCCCGACGACGCCGCGCCGTAGGATGGAGTTATGTCCGTATATGAGCAGCAGATAGGGGCCCTGGGCGGCGGTCAGTTCGACCTGGGTCAGTTCAAGGGCAAGGCCACTCTGGTCGTCAACGTGGCCTCCAAGTGCGGCCTGACGCCCCAGTACGCCGAACTGGAGAAGCTCCACGAGCGCTTCGCCGACCGGGGCTTCTCGGTCCTCGGGGTGCCGTGCAACCAGTTCGGGGGCCAGGAGCCGGGCAGCGATGAGGAGATCGCCAGCTTCTGCTCCACCACCTACGGGGTCACCTTCCCCATGACCGAAAAGGTCGATGTCAACGGGGATGAGCGCCACCCTCTCTACCAGGAGCTGACGGCCAACCCCGACACCGAGGGCAAGGCGGGCGACATCCAGTGGAACTTCGAAAAGTTCCTGATCTCCCCCAAGGGTGAAGTTCTGGCCCGCTTCCGGCCGATGACCACCCCCGACGACCCCGAGGTCGTCAAGGCGGTGGAGGCCGCCCTCCCGGCCTGACCACTACCCCTTCCGGGGCCGAGCATCTGTCCAGGATTCCCGGAGGGGCCTTCGAACATCCCAGCAGGTGTTCGAACAATCTGTGGAGAACCTCTATCCGTCCCGGGGTCTTCCGGGTACAATTGGTTTCCCGCGGGCAGGCATTTTCCTACTCGCCGTGGCCGTCCGGAG
>DATLUK010000236.1:0-6969 GCA_035533195.1 Acidimicrobiales bacterium
GAAGCGCCGGTAGTCGGACTTCTTGGGCAGGCCGTCCTCCATGACCACCATGGAGCCGACGTAGTCGCTGCCCTGCAGGTGGCTCATGTCGAAGCACTCGATCCGCAGCGGCGCCTCGGGCAGACCCAGGGCGTCCTGCAGTGCGGTGAGGGCCCGGGCCCGGGCGTTGTGATCGGCCGAGCGACGGAGACGGTGCCGGGTGAACTCCTCATGGGCGTTCCGGGTGACCGTCTCCTGCAGGCTGCGCTTGTCCCCCCGTTGAGGCACCCTCACCGCCACCTGGCTGCCCTTCATCTCGGACAGGAACTCGGTGTAGAGGCCGGGGTCCTCGGGCATGTCGGGGACCAGCACCTCCTTGGGGATGTCGAGGATCGGCTCCCCATAGAGCTGCTCGAGGACATTGGCCACCAGCTGGGGCCGGGTCAGGTCCTCCACCTTGTCGAGGATGAAGCCCTTGCGGCCGACCACCCGGCCCCGGCGTACGAAGAAGACCTGCACGGCGGCCTCCAGGTCGTCCTCGGCCAGGCCGACCACGTCCAGGTCCTCGCTGCGTTCGGTCACCATCTGCTGGCGCTCGATGGCCTTGCGCACGCTGGTCAGACGGTCCCGGAGGCGGGCCGCCCGCTCGAACTCCAGGGCATCGGCCGCCTCGGCCATGGCTGCCTCCAGCCGGCCCACCACCGGCTCGGTGCTGCCGTCCAGGAAGTCGATCAGCTCGCCCACCAGGCGGTCGTAATCCTCCCGGGACACTTCCCCCACGCACGGGCCGCCACAGCGCTCGATGTGGAACAGGAGACAGGGCCGGCCGCTGCGCTGGTGACGGGCCAGCTTGTTGTCCGAGCAGGTCCGGATGGGGAAGGAGCGCAGGAGCAGATCGAGGGTCTCCCTGATGGCGTAGGCGTGGGCGTAAGGGCCGAAGTAGCGCACTCCTTTGCGCTTCTGGCCCCGCATGACCATGGCCCGAGGCCACTCATCGTCCAGGGTGATGGACAGGAACGGGTAGCTCTTATCGTCCCGCAGCCTCACGTTGAAGCGGGGCCGGTGTTCCTTGATCAGGTTGTACTCGAGCATCAGGGCCTCGACGTCATTGCGGACCTGGATCCACTCGACGCTCTCGGCCGCCGCCACCATCTGGGCGGTCCGGGCCGGCATGGCGGCCGGGCTCTGGAAATAGTTGGAGAGCCTCTGGCGCAGGGAGCTGGCCTTGCCCACGTAGATGACCCGGCCGTCGGCGTCTTTGAACTGGTAGGAACCGGGGGCGTCGGGGATGCTGCCGGTCGGGGGACGCTTGACCACCTCCCCACTCTGCCGCGGCCGGGGCCGGTGGCGTACACTGTCGTCACACCGGCCTGGTGACCGGTGACATATTCAGCTCCGGGGCCGACACCCCCGCGGATGGGCGACCAGGCTGTCCCCGCCGGCCGATTTCCGGAGCTCCTCCAAGGGGAGGCAGTTCCGATATGACCAAAACAGCACGGCTCAGGCTGCAGGCACCCCTGCCCGACTTCTACACGACCGCATCCCCGGATGAGCTGGCCGGCCGGATCGGGGACGCCCGTCGCCATCTGGGCTCCCGGCTCATGATCCTCGGCCACCACTACCAGCGCGATGAGGTGATGGCCTGGGCCGATGCCCGGGGCGACTCCTTCGGCCTGTCCCGGATGGCGGCGGACAACCGGGAGGCAGAGTGGATCGTCTTTTGCGGGGTCCACTTCATGGCCGAGTCCGCCGACATCCTCACCGCCGAGCACCAGGTGGTGATGCTGCCCGACCTCAACGCCGGCTGCTCCATGGCCGACATGGCCGACCTGGAATCGGTGGAAGAGGCCTGGGAGTCGCTCTCGGGCGTCACCGACGTCGAGCGCATCGTGCCCGTCACCTACATGAACTCCTCGGCCGCCCTCAAGGCCTTCGTGGGTGACCACGGCGGCGCGGTCTGCACCTCGTCCAATGCCCGGGCCGTCCTGTCCTGGGCCCTCGGTCTGGGCGGCGGGCCGGCCCGGGGGGACAAGGTCCTCTTCTTCCCCGACCAGCACCTGGGCCGGAACACCGGCTACCAGCTCGGATACGGCGCCGGGGACATGGCGGTCTGGGATCCCCGCGCCGACCTCGGGGGCCTGGAGGAAGCGGCCGTCAAAGACTCGACCCTGCTGTTGTGGAAGGGCCACTGCTCGGTCCACCAGCGCTTCCAGCCCAGCCACGTCGATGCCTTCCGAGCCGAGCATCCCGACGGCCTCGTTCTGGTCCACCCCGAGTGCGCCCACGATGTGGTGGAGATGGCCGACCACGTCGGCTCCACCGACCACATCATCCGCATGGTGGAAGCAGCCGGCCCAGGCTCGGTCATCGGGGTGGCAACCGAGATCCATCTGGTCAACCGCCTGGGGGCGGAACACCCCGACCGGACGGTCGTCTGCCTGGATCCCCTGGTCTGTCCCTGCTCGACCATGTTCCGCATCGACGCCCCCCATCTGGCCTGGATCCTCGACGGTCTGGTCCAAGGCGAGGTGCGCAACCCCATCACCGTGGACCCCGCCACCGCCCGCTCCGCCCGCCTCGCCCTGGAGCGCATGCTGGCCATCGTCTGACGCCGGTGCGGGCTGGCGGCCGCCGGGTCAGCCGGGGACTACAGCCCGAGCACAGGGGCCAGGAAGCGCCCGGTGTGGCCGTCGGAGGTCTTGGCCACCGTCTCCGGCGTGCCCTCCACCACCACCAGGCCGCCACCGTCCCCGCCCTCCGGGCCCAGGTCGACTATCCAGTCGGCCGTCTTGATGACATCCAGGTTGTGCTCGATGACCAGCACGGTGTTGCCCTGGTCGACCAGGCGGGACAGGACGATGAGCAGCCGCCGCACGTCCTCGAAGTGCAGGCCGGTGGTGGGCTCATCCAGGATGTAGATGGTGTGGCCGGTGGAGCGCTTGGACAGCTCGGAGGACAGCTTCACCCGCTGGGCCTCGCCCCCCGACAACGTGGGCGCCGGCTGGCCCAGGCGCACATAACCAAGGCCGACGTCAACCAGGGTGGCCATGTGCCTGGAGATGGCAGGCTGGTTGGAGAAGTAGTCGGTCGCCTCCTCGCATGACATCTCCAGCACCTCGGCGATGTTCTTGCCTTTGAAGGTCACGTCCAGCGTGTCCCGGTTGTAGCGGGCGCCCTTGCACACCTCACAGGGGACGTAGACGTCGGGAAGGAAGTGCATCTCGATCTTGATGGTTCCGTCCCCGGCGCAGGCTTCGCACCGGCCGCCCTTGACGTTGAAGGAGAAGCGCCCGGGTTGATAACCGCGGACCTTGGCCTCCTGGGTCTGGGAGAACAGCTTCCGGATGGAGTCGAACACGCCCGTGTAGGTGGCCGGGTTGGACCGGGGGGTGCGACCGATGGGCGACTGGTCGATGTTGATGACCTTGTCCAGGTACTCGATGCCCTCCACCCTCTTGTGCCGACCCGGCACCGTCTTGGACTTGTAGATCTTCTGCATGAGGGCGTGGTAGAGGATGTCGTTGACCAGGGTGGACTTGCCCGAGCCGGACACCCCGGTGACGGCCACAAAGCAGCCCAGGGGGAACTCGACGTCCACGTCCCGCAGGTTGTGCTCGTTGGCCCCCCGGACGGTGAGCCATTCCTCACCCGGCTCCCGCCTCATGGCCGGGACGGGGATCTTGCGCGTTCCCTTCAGGTACTGACCGGTCATGCTGCGCTTATTGGCTAGGAGGGCCTTGAGCGGTCCGGAAACCACCACCTCGCCACCGTGCTCGCCCGCTCCGGGCCCGATGTCGACCACGTGGTCGGCTACGCGGATGGTCTCCTCATCGTGTTCCACCACGATCACGGTGTTGCCCAGGTCGCGCAGGCGGATGAGGGTATCGATCAGCTTGCGGTTGTCCCGCTGGTGCAACCCGATGGACGGCTCGTCCAGCACGTAGAGCACCCCCACCAGCCCACTGCCGATCTGGCTGGCCAGCCGGATGCGTTGGGCCTCCCCGCCGGCCAGGGTGGCGGCCGAGCGGTTGAGTGTCAGGTAGTCGAGGCCGACGTCGAGCAGGAACTGGATGCGGGCCCGGATCTCCTTGAGCACCCGGTCGGCGATGAGATGATCCCGCTCGGTCAGTTGCAGGGCGGCCATGGCCCCCGAGGCCGAGGCGATGGACATGTCGCACAGCTCGCGGATGTTGCGACCGTCCACGGTCACGGCCAGGGACTCGGGTTTGAGCCGGGCTCCCTCGCACACCGGGCAGGGGACCTCGCGCATGTAGCCCTCGATCTGCTCGCGCGTGTGGTCCGAGTCGGCCTCGGAGTGGCGCCGGGTCAGGTACGGGATGACCCCCTCATAGCCGGTGTGGTACGAGCGCACCCGGTTGTAGCGGTTCTTGTACTGGACGTGGACCTGCTTGGTGCCCGATCCGTGCAGGAGGACCTGCTGGTCGGCCTTCTTGAGCTTCTTCCAGGGGACATCGGTCTTGAACTTGTAGGCCTCGGCCACCGCCTCCAGGACCCGGCTGAAATACTCCCCCCTCGCCCCCGACCAGGGATGGATGGCGCCTTCAGCTACCGACAGGTCGAAGTCGGGGACCACCAACTCCGGATCCACCTCGAACTTGGTGCCCAGGCCGGCGCAGTTCTGACAGGCCCCGTAGGGGGAGTTGAAGGAGAAGCTGCGGGGGGCGAGCTCATCGAAGGACAGACCGCAACGGGGGCAGGCCAGGTGCTGGCTGAAGGTGAGGATGTCCGTGTCTGTGTCCTCTGCGTCGCCTCCGGCGGCGCTGGGTCCGGCGGAGTCGGTGGTACCGGAGCGGCGGGCGGCGGAGGGGGCGGCTGGGAACAGCTGGACCTCGGCTACGCCTTCGGCCAGGCGCAGGGCGGTCTCCAGGGAGTCGGTCAGACGCCGCTCGATCCCGTCCCGGCGGACCAGACGGTCCACCACCACTTGGATGGTGTGGTTTTCATAGCGGGCCAGCTTGGGCGGATCGGACAGCTCGACCAGCTCGCCATCGATGCGGGCCCGGGCATAGCCCGACTGGGCCAGCTCCTCCAGCAGCCCTTCGTATTCACCCTTGCGGCCCCGTACCACCGGGGCCAGCACCTGGAACCGGGTCCCGTCCGGCAATTCCAGCACCCGGTCCACGATCTGCTGAGGGGTCTGGCGGGTGACCGTCTCCCCGCAGTTGGGGCAGTGCGGGACGCCGATGCGGGCGTAGAGCAGGCGCAGGTAGTCGTAGACCTCGGTGATGGTGCCCACGGTCGAGCGGGGGTTCCGCGAAGCCGACTTCTGGTCGATGGATATGGCCGGGCTGAGCCCTTCGATGAAATCGACATCGGGCTTGTCCATCTGGCCCAGGAACTGCCGAGCGTAAGAGGAGAGCGACTCGACGTAACGGCGCTGGCCCTCGGCGTAGATGGTGTCGAAGGCCAGGGAGGACTTGCCCGAGCCGGACAGGCCGGTGAACACGATCAGCTTGTCCCGGGGCAACTCGATGGAGACGTTGCGCAGGTTGTGCTCGCGCGCCCCGCGCACGACCAGCTTGTCAGCCACTAAACCAGCTCCCTCAGCTCGCGTTTCAAGTCGTTGATCTCGTCCCGCAGCCGGGCCGCGTATTCGAAGCGCAGGTCGGCCGAGGCGTCCTTCATCTCATCCTCTAGGGTGCGGATGAGGCGGTCCAACTCCTCCCGCGGCAACTCGGCCAGGTCACTCCGCGACCGCTTCCCCCTCCGCTCCCGATTGGGCGTCGGCGCCTTGCCTCCCTGGGCCGGGCGGAGCTGAGCAAGGATGTCGGTGACGGCCTTACGGATGGTCTGGGGATCGATGCCGTGCTCGATGTTGTAGGCCTGCTGGACGGCCCGCCGGCGCTGGGTTTCGGAGATGGCCCGCCGCATGGAGTCGGTGACGGTGTCGGCGTACATGACCACCGCTCCGTCCACGTTACGGGCGGCCCTGCCCATGGTCTGGATGAGGGACGTCTCGCTGCGGAGGAAGCCCTCCTTGTCCGCATCCAGGATGGCCACCAGCGACACTTCCGGCAGGTCCAGTCCCTCCCGCAGCAGGTTGATGCCGACCAAGACGTCGAATTCACCGAGACGCAGATCCCGCAGGATCTCGATACGCTCGATGGTGTCGATATTGGAGTGCAGGTAGCGGACCCTGAGACCCATCTCCAGCAGGTAGTCGGTGAGGTCCTCGGCCATCTTCTTGGTGAGGGTGGTGACCAACACCCTGTCACCCTGCTCGGTCCGCTCGTTGATGACCTCGATGAGGTCGTCCACCTGTCCCTTGGTCGGCTTGACCACTACCTCGGGGTCCACCAGGCCGGTGGGCCTGACGATCTGCTCGACCACGTGTGCCGACTGGGCGATCTCGTACTTCGACGGGGTGGCCGAGAGGAAGATGCACTGGTTGACCCGGTCGTAGAACTCATCGAAGCGCAGGGGCCGGTTGTCCACCGCCGAGGGGAGACGGAAGCCGTGGTCGACCAGGGTCTCCTTCCGGGACCGATCGCCCTCGTACTGGCCGTGGAGCTGCGGCACGGTCACGTGACTCTCATCTATTACGAGGAGGTAGTCCTCCGGGAAGAAGTCGATGAGCGTGTGGGCCGGCTGGCCGGCGCTGCGCCCGTCGATGTGGCGGCTGTAGTTCTCGATGCCGCTGCAGAAGCCGACCTCCTGCATCATCTCCAGGTCGTACTGGGTCCGCATCCGGAGCCGCTGGGCCTCCAGGAGCTTGCCCTCCTTCTCGAACCAAGCCAGGCGCTGCTGCAGTTCCTCCTCGATGGTGAGGATGGCCCGACGCATGCGCTCCTGGCCGGCCACGTAATGGGTGGCCGGGTAGATGACCAGCTCGGTCAGCTCGCCCAGCTGCTCGCCCGTGAGGGTGTCGAAGCTGGTGATCCGCTCGATCTCGTCCCCGAACAGCTCGACCCGAATGGCCGTGGGGTCATAGGCCGGGTGGATCTCGACGGTGTCGCCCCGGACCCGGAA
>DATLUK010000237.1:0-2333 GCA_035533195.1 Acidimicrobiales bacterium
GCCCTCGGGGTCCGGGTCGGCCAGGCCAACCCGGATCACCACCTCGCCGGCCTCGGTGAACTTGACGGCGTTGCCGACCAGGTTGATGAGGATCTGGCGCAGCCGGCCCGGATCGCCGCGCACATCGAGGGGCACGTCGGGACGGATGAGGGTTGCCAGCTCCAGGCCCTTGGCGTGGGCCCGCTCGGCCAACAGCTCCAAGGATTCTTCCACCGCCGCCCTCAGATCGACGTCGACCACCTCCAGGTCCATCCGCCCGGCCTCGATCTTGGAGAAGTCCAAGATGTCGTTGATGACCCCGAGCAGCGCCTCGCCCGAGGACCGGGCCGTCTCGGCGTAGTCCCGCTGCTCGGGGCTGAGTTCGGTGTCGAGCAACAGTCCGGTCATCCCGATCACCCCGTTGAGCGGGGTGCGGATCTCGTGGCTCATGTTGGCCACGAACTCGGACTTGAGCCTGGAGGCCTCCAGGGCCCGGGCGTGGGCCCCCACCAGTTCCTCCTCCATCCGCCGACGCTCGGTCACGTCAGTGAGATAGACGAGAAGGGTCTCGGAGCGGCCCCCATCCCCCTCTTCGATGTGGATCAGGCCATGGACCCAGCGGTGGTCCCCGCTGGCGTGGCGGAAGCGGAAGTCGCACTCGGCCTGGCCGCCTCCCATGGCCGCCTGCTCGGCACCGGCCCAACCTTGGCGGTCGTCAGGGTGGACCCGGGCGGTTACGAACCCGGGCTCGGCCAGGACCTCGGCGGGCTGGTAACCGAAGATCCTCCCCACGTTGTCACTCACATAGGTGATGGCACGGTCCTTCCGCCCGGCGCGAAAGACCACCACGGGACTGGCGGTGATCAGGTGATCGAGGAAGGCCTCGGCCTGGCGCAGGCGCTGGGTCCGGTCGGCCAGAAGCTCACTGGCCGTCCCCAAGGCGCGGCCCAGAAGTCCCACCTCATCAGCGCCTCCGGGTAGGCCGGTAAGGGGCTCTTCGTCTTGGAGGCGCTCGGCGTTGTCCCGCAGCGCCTCGACGCGCCGGGCCACGCCTATGCCAAGGATGAGAGCCGCCACCAGCCCGCCCAACAACCCGGCGCCGACTATCACGCCCAGCGCCGTGTTGAGCCAGAAGGTCAGCCGATTCTCCTGGGCCCGGCGGGCGGCCAGAAGCCCCGCCTCGGTGTGGTCCATCTGGGCCAGCTCGGCGCGGAGGGCGTCCATGGAGGTCTTGGCCTGGGCGAGGAGGCCGATCTCGCTCGAAGAGAGCGCGCCGGGTCGGGGCGTGGCCACCAGCGTCTGCAGGTAGCCCAGCTGGGCTGAGGCCAGCGCCTCGACCCGGCGGGCCCGCGCCTCCTCAGAGGGGTTGTCGGCCACCAGGCGGACCAGGCCGGCCGCGTCTCGGGGCTCGGCCAGCCGGGCGGTGTTATAAGGCTGGAGGAAGTCCGCCCGGCCGGCCAGGAGGTAGCCCCGGGCGCCGGTCTCGGCGTTCAACCCATCCTGGCTCACCGTGTCGATCTGGCGGCGCACCAAGAAGGTGTGGTCGACCCAGTTCCGGGCGTGCTGGTCTTGGGCCTGGAGAACGGCAAAGGCGGCGCCGGCCAGGAGCAGGGCGACCAAGGGGATGGAGATGACCACCAGGCCCTTGGTGCGCAGCGGCAAGTCGGCCCAGCGTCGCAACTAGCCAGGCCTTCTCGTGGAGATCACCACGGCATCCCAACTGGGTCCTGCGCTCAACAACCAATCCGGCTTCGTCGCCATATTGCCCCCCTTGCCGCATATCACCCAGAGCCTAGACCCGATCACCCACAGTGATTATCGATCGCGACGCGGGCGGTCCGAGGACCCGAGGGCCGGCCATGGTCCAGCGGCCTCCGGGCGCGCACGTGGGTTATCAGATACTGCTCAGCGGATGCCGGCCATCAGCAGGCCGATTCACACGGCTGAGTGAGACCCGGACAGATTGAGACCCGGACAGATTGAGACCCAGTCTGGCTCCGTGCCTAAGTCGTGCCACTATCCGTAGCGCAGAGAACAACGCCGTGGCGCTGGTGAAATCTAAGGCTTCGACGGCGCACAACCTCGCCGATTTCGAGCTACCCGTGATGACCGCGATCGCACACCGAATCCCACCGCGACAGGTGAGACTCACCTACCATCCCGTCGCCAGGCGGGCAGCCTCCTGGGTCGTGCCATGGGGCTATTGCATCTTGAGGTTGGTGAGTGGCGCCCTGGTCCTCCGCGCCAACAGAAGAGGGCGGTTGCGGTCGCCGATTCGGCTCCTCTTGAGTGGGACGGCCCGACGCGCCGGCCGCCATTTCGCGTGGCGGCCCATCGGACTCAGGCGGGGCCGA
>DATLUK010000238.1:0-6008 GCA_035533195.1 Acidimicrobiales bacterium
CGAGCGGGGACCGGCCACCTGGGAGATCCAACCGACCAGGGGCCCGCCGATCGGCGTGGTGCCCAAGAAGGCCACCCCGTAGAGGGCCATGACCCGCCCCCTCATCTCCGGGGCCGAGGCCAGCTGCAGGGTCGTGTTGGCGGTGGCGATGAAGCCGATGTTGGCAACACCCATGAGGACCAGGGCGGCCAGCTCGGCCGGGTACACCGGCATGGCCGCGCAGGCCAGCAGGGTGATCCCGAGGGCGAAGGAAACCGCCACCAGCCGCTTGCCAGTGGGCCGGCTCCGGGAGGCGGCTATGAGACCCCCGACCACGGCCCCGGCGCCCATACATGAGGTCATGATCCCGAAGCCGCTGGCCCCGGCGTGGAACGTCCGACTGGAGAGCAGGGACAAGGTGACGGTGAAGTTGTAAGCCAGCATCCCGACCACCGTCACCAGCAGGAGGGGCGTTCTCAGGGCCGGCGTCTTCCAGGCATACCGGAGCCCGTCCTTGAGTTGGCCCTTGGCCCGCACCACCCGCTCGACCGGGAGCAGTTCGTGGCGGCGCATCAGGGACAGGCTCAGGATCACGGCCAGGAAGGACGCGGCATTGATGAGGAAACAGGGACCCACCCCGACCGTACCGATCAGCACCCCGGCTATCGCCGGGCCCACGATGCGGGCGCCGTTGATGACGACGCTGTTCAAGGTGACCGCATTGGTGATCATCCCCGCCCCCACCATCTCCATCACGAAGGACTGGCGGGTCGGGTTGTCCACCGTGTTCACACAGCCCAACCCGAAGGCCAGGACGAAGACCATCCACAGATGCACCGAGTGGGTGAGTGTGAGGAGGCCGAGGACCAGGGCCAGGGTCCCGGCCGCCGACTGGGTGAAGATGAGCATCTTCCGCTTGTCCACCCGGTCGGCTATCAATCCGCCGTAGGGCCCGAACAGCATCATCGGCAGGAACTGGGTGGCGGTGACCATCCCGAGCCAGACCCCGTTGTGGGTCAGTTCGAGTACCAGCCACATCTGGGCCAGCGACTGCATCCAGGTCCCGGATACAGAAACGATCTGTCCGTAGAAATAGAGCTTGTAGTTGCGGACCCCCAGAGCGGCAAAGGTGCCCCCTCCGCCCGCCCGGTCCACCCCCTCCCCCCGCTTCCGGCGGGCAATCAGAGGCAGCCTCACCGCCCCTTGCCCGTCCCCGTCCCCGCCGCCTCGGGTATCCGGTCCTCGGCCAGGGCTTCCAGTACCGGAAGGACCGCCTCCAGGAGCCGCTGCTCCTCCGGCGACAGGCCGGCGATCCTCTCGGCCAGCCAGGCGTCCCGGCGCCGGCGCACGTCTTCCATGGCCTTGCGTCCCTCACCCGTCAGCTGGGCCATGACGGCCCGGCGGTCCGTCAGAGAGTCCACCCGCTTGACCAGGCCGGCCTTCTCCAGGGCGTCAACCATCCTGGTGATGCTGGGAGGTTGGACCCCCTCATGGGCAGCCAGGTCGCCCAGAGTCATGGCGCCATGACGGTCGAGGGTGGAAACCAGGGCTAGCTGCGAAGCGGTGAGGCCGGCAGCGGCGTTCTGGCGCAGCCGACGCGACAGCCTCAGCACCGAGAGCCGTATCCGGCTGACCATCTCCAGGTCGACCGGAGCGGTGGGTGCGGGTGCGGGTCCGGGGGGGGCCATTTACTTAGGCTAAGTATACGATATCTCGCCGAGCCGTCCGCCTCGGCCCACAGGGCGATACATGCACCTTGAACACTACCCCGTTTTTTATTACGAAAGCGTTGTGAAACGAACGAATGTTCTCCATCACACGACCAAAGTCAAGATCTGGGAGGGTGTCTTCAAGTTGCATCTCTCTGCCGGCACCACAGCCGGTGGTACCCGCAGGGTTGCGCCGCCACCGCCCGTGGCGCTCAGGGCTGGGCCGAGGCCGGCCAGCCCGGGACGCCGGGGTCCAGGGCGACTCCGGTTGAGTTGAGGAAGCCGGACACCAGCCGGTAGAAGCCGGCCAGCACCAGGAGCTCCACCAGCTGGGCGGCGCCCCAGCGCCGAGACAGGCCGGACCAGGTCTCGTTCGACACACAGTCATTCGCACAGAGCTCGTCAGCCAGGCGGACCAGCAGCTGGTCCTCCTCCGACCAGCCCTCCGGCAGGACGTCGGAAGCCAGCGCCTCGATCTCGGCATCGGTCAGCCGGGCCCGCCGGCCGATGACGGTGTGCTGACCGAACTCGTAGACCGAGCGGGCCCGCCAGCCGACCCGGAGGATGACGATCTCCCGCTCCCGGTCGGGGATAGCGGAGCGGAACAGCAGCGAACCACCCAGCTGGTTGAAGCGCCGGAGCATCCGGGGGTTGTGGGCCAGGGTGGCGAAGATGTTGAGAGAAGACTCCCCTGGGCCCCGCACGGCCGCGCCGTCGAGTATCTCGGCAACCTCGGGAGCGGGGTCGGTGACCGGCATCAAGCGGGGGGTGTCGGGTCGGGGTCCCTTGGCAGTGTTCATGGGCCGATCTTGGCTCAGGCCATGGACACCAGGTCGAGGAGCTCCTCGTTCCAGTGGTCGAGCACGGCCTCGGGCATCATCAGGACCCGATCCGGCTCCAGCATCTCGACGAACTCAGCATCGTGGCTGACCACGATCATCGTCCCTCCCCAGGACGAGAGGGCTCCGGCCACCGCCTCGCGGGAGGCAGGGTCCAGGTTGTTGGTGGGCTCGTCGAGGAGCAAGAGGTTGTGGCGGCCGATCACCAGCTGGGCCAGAGCCAGCTTGGTCTTCTCCCCGCCCGAGAGAGTCCCTGCGTCCTGGAAGGCCATCTCCCCGGTGAGAGCGAACATCCCGAGCAGCGAACGCAGCTCCACCTCGGTGGGAGGACGGTCCGGAGTGGACCCGGCGCCTCGGCCGGCGGACCGGCCGGACCGGGTGGCCAGCCCGATGGCCCGGCTGGTGGTGATCTGCTGGCGCATGTGGGTAAGGACGTCGGTGCCGGCGTGGATGCCCTCGTGCTCCTGGGCGTAGTAGCCCACCGACACGCCGGAGCCGAAGTCGACCCGGCCACGGTCGGGTTCGGACTGGCCGGCCAGCACCCGGAGCAGGGAGGTCTTGCCGGCTCCGTTGAGGCCCATGACCAGCAGCCGCTCACCGCGCTCGACGGCAAAGTCCACGTCCTCGAAGATGGGGGGGCCTCCGTAGGACTTGACCAACCCGATCACCTCCAGAACAGTCCGAGGGGCGTGGGGGGGCTGAGGCAGGCGGATGGAATAGCGCCGCTCCCGGGCCGGGCCGGTCACCGCGTCCCGTCGGAGGCGCTGCACCCGGGTGTCCAGGGTTTGCGCCTTGCGGGCCCGCGTGCCGGTCGAGTGGCGCATTGAGTCGGCCAGATCGGCCAGTCGCTTGATCTCGGCCGCCTGACGGGTGGCCACCTTCGCCTGTCGCTCCTCATCGGCCTTCCGGGCCGCCCGGTACTGGGAGTAGGTGCCCTTGTACTCGACCACCTTGGCCTCATCGAGATGCAGCACCCGGGTGATGGCCTCGTCCAGGAGCTCCAGGTCATGGCTCACGACCAGCAGGGCCCCCCGGTAGGAGCGCAGGAAGGACATGACCCAGGCCTTGGCGTCGGTATCGAGATGGTTGGTGGGCTCGTCCAACATGAGCACATCGCTGCCGGCAAAGAGGATCCGGGCCAGCTCCACTCTCCGGCGCTCCCCGCCGGAGAGCACGCTGATCGGCAGATCCACCCGGTCGGCGGTCAGGCCGAGCCCGGCCACGATGCGCCTCACGTCGGCCTCGGCGGCGTAGCCGCCGGCCTGGCTGAAACGCTCCTCCGCTTTGGAAAAGCGGGACACGTTCTCCTCCGACGGCCGCTCCTCCACGGCCAGCCGCAACTTCTCCAGCCGGATCATGGCCTCGTCCAGATCCCGCCCGGACAGGACATGGGAGAGCGCCGTGGTGCCATCGGGCTCGGCGCGGGACCGGGGATCCTGGCGGAGATAGCCGACGCCGCCCCGGAGGATGACCTGGCCGGCGTAGGCGGGTTGTTCGCCCCCGAGGACCTTGAGCAGGCTCGTCTTACCGGCGCCGTTACGGCCGACCAGGCCGACCTTCTCCCCGTCGCGGACAATGAAGCTGGCCCCATCCAGGGTCAGCCGGCCGCCCACCTCCACCGAGAGGCCGCGCGCCTCCAACATCGCTCAGGCCACCTGGCCGGGACACAACCACATACCCCAATGGTCGCACCTCCTGGTGCCGGCCTCCGCCGTTTACCGCCCAGGGCGGCAGTGGCCGGTCCGGGCAGCCCTCAGCCGAGCAGTTCTTTGGCCACCTGGATCCACATCTCGGTGGTCAGGCGGAGCGACTCCACGTCGATGCGCTCATTGTGGCCGTGGAAGCGGGCGGCGAAGTCCGAAGCGGTGAAGCCGGCGCTGAACAGGCCGAATCCATAGCCGATGGCGCCCTTCTCCCGGAAAAAGCGCAGGTCGGTCCCGCCCGTCGTCATGCGCGGCACCAGGGTGGCCTCCGGATAGGTCTGCCGTGTCACCTTCTCCAGCACCTCCCGCAGCCGGGAGTCGAACTCTGAGGAGGTGGGGTTGGACTCGTGCAGGGTGGTGACATCCACCCCGTCGGCCAGCTCGCCCAGGGCGACCTGGATGTTGCGGGCCACGTCGGCGGGGGTGTCCCCGGGGAGGACGCGGATGTCGACGTCCACGTCGACCACATCGGGGATCACGTTGGTCTTGACCCCGCCGTGAACGACGTTGGGGCTGAAGGTCATGTGGGTGCAGGCGTGGGCCAGCTTGGCCATCCGGATGTCCTCGATCCGACCCACGGCATCCAGGGCCCGGGCCGGGTCCACCAGATCGGCCCGGATGTCGGCGGGCAGGTCCAAGGTGGCGGCGTAGGAGCGCCAGGTATCGGTGATACGGGTCTCGGGGCGGTACTCGGCCAGCCTGGCCACCACCGCGGCCGCCTTCACCAGGGCGTTATCGGCCCCGTAAGGCATGGAGCCATGGCCGGGCGTGCCGTGGACGCGGAGGCGACGCCAGGCGACGCCCTTTTCCCCAGTGGTCAGGGTGACGGTCTGGCCGGCGTCGGTGGCGGAGAAGACCCCGCCCGATTCCGAGAGGACATAGTCGGCCTTGATGGCGTCGTACTCGTGCTCGGCCATCCACTCGGCGCCGTGGGTACCGGCGGCCTCCTCATCGGCCACGGCTAAGTAGATGAGCGTTCCCTTGGGCCGCCACCCCTCCCGGGCCAGGCGGCGGAAGGCAACGGCCATGGAGGAGGTGAGATTGAGCATGTCGATGGCGCCCCTGCCCCACACCTCCCCGTCCACCAGCTCCCCGCCGAAAGGATCCCGGCTCCAGCCTTCGGCCGTGACCGGGACCACGTCGGTGTGGCCCATGAGGCACAGGGTCGGGGCGCTCGGGTCGCTGCCCTCGATGCGGGCCACCAGCGAGGCCCGGCCGGGGAGGGGCTCGTAGGTCTCGACGCTGTCGCTGGCGCCTTCGAGGTAGCCCTTGAGCAGATCGGAGCTGCGCACCTCGTGGCCCGATTCGGCCGTGCCGTCGTTGACGCAGGAGTTGCGAATGAGGGACTGGAGAAGCTCGGTGACTTCCCCGGTTACGGATCCCTCGGTCACATCGGCCATCCTCCAGGCTAAGTCCTACGCTGCGGGCCCATGGCATCGACCCCACCTTTCGACCTGGCCGAGGCCGATCGGCTCCTCACCACCACCCGTGCGGTGCGCAAGCGCCTCGACCTCGACCGGCCGGTCGAGAAGCAGATGCTCCTGGACTGCATCCGCATCTCCCAGCAGGCCCCGACCGGGTCCAACACCCAGGGCTGGCGCTGGGTCATCGTCACCGATCCGGACAAGAAGGCCGCCCTGGCCGACCTTTACCGCCGGGGCGGGCGGGGCTACCTGGACGCCGCCCGCCAGGGCATCCAGCCCGGCCA
This sequence comes from Acidimicrobiales bacterium, assembly GCA_035533195.1. Taxonomy (GTDB): domain Bacteria; phylum Actinomycetota; class Acidimicrobiia; order Acidimicrobiales; family JAJPHE01; genus DAHUYE01. The sequence continues at coordinate 5,939 of DATLUK010000238.1, forward strand.
GGAGCAGACCGGCCGGGTCCTCGAATCCGCCCTGTGGCTGGCCGACAACATGGAAAAGGCCCCGGTCCTG
>DATLUK010000239.1:0-28398 GCA_035533195.1 Acidimicrobiales bacterium
GGCCCAAAAATGGCGCTTGAACAGGGAGTATGCCGATTTCCGAGCGCCACGATCGGATTTTCAAAAATCGGGTCGGGCCGCCTGAAAAGCGCGGGGTCACCGGATCGACGCCGGTCCCGACCACGAAGAAAGTCCTGATCAGGCGGGCTGCGCGAATTGAAAAATCGGGCTTGGCCCCCGACGTGGGAGCATGCGTACACGAGACGCTCAGGTGTTGTTGTCTAGGGGCCTCGGAGCCACTCGCTCGCCCGCTCACCTCCCACCATGGCTCAGCCACTTCAGTTCCGCTAGAGCCGGAGGTCCCCGGTCAGTGGCCACACTCGGGCGACGTCGCCTGTCTGAGCGTGGGAGCAAATCCGCCGAGGTCTCCCCCATCACGACCAGAGATGGGCGGCACCTTGGACATAAGCCGAACGCGGCCATCCCTCTACGCCGAGGCTGGCTGCTGGTCTTCGAGCACAGCGGCGTATGAGCCACAACCCAGCAGCGACCCGGCGGGGATCCGATGGTCTCCAATGATAAGGTCCTCTAACGCTCCCGTGTCGGCGTCGAAGGTCGCGTCATCGATCTTGCCGAGTTCGTTGCCCCGGTCGCTGAGGGCTTTCTTGCCGACGAGCTCGAGCTTTCCATCAACGGCGGCCCGCTCGCGGTCGTCCCGCGGCGGTCGGAGGGAGGCTCCATCTGCCACCATGACCGCGTCGGGCCCGAACCCGCTCAGTCCCTCCCAATCGACCAGCTGAGCCTTCTTGCCGGAGCCGATGACAACCGCGGCGACCTGTCGTCTCTGAGTGTCCACCAAGAGGTGGCTCACGACGCCCAGGTCAGTGGCGCTGGCTCGGCTTATGACCTTGCGGCCACGGGAAGCCCGGAATGACTCGCTCACTTGAGCCCCAGACGATCTCGGAAGTCATCGACTGAGGCGCCGAGACCAACGAGGTCGTCGGCCACGAACTCCTCGGTGACGTTGGGGACCACCAGCGCAACCCCGGAGACCGAGAGCTGCGCCGGCAGGGGAAGGTAGCCCTGCCCACCCCCGGCCTTGTCGATCTGGTAGCCAACCACCTCGCCGCTGCTGCCGACCAGCAGCACCAAGTCTGAGACCGTACCGAGGCTGGCTCCACCTTCAGTGAGGACGTCGTTGCCGAGCACGTCACGCTCGGTAGCGGGATGGGCCACCTCATCCGGCGCGTCGTCCCGAGCGACGAGGCTGGACTCCTCGAGCACCATCACCGCGTGCTGGCCGATGGCGTGGATCGCCTCGGCAGGAAGAACCTCGCGGCTGCGCCCAGCCAGGAAGCCCCGCTTGTTGAGGGTCACCCCGATCAAGCGACCGGCTTCGGGGCTGTAGATCACGTCCCGCACCTCGGCAACGTCCTCCCCACCTCGGACGGTGACCACCGGAAGGCCGTGGATCTGAGAAGCCGTCATCAACAGCTTCATCGCTTGTCCTTGGTGGCGATCACGGTCCCACCCCGCCGTCGGCGCCGGAACACTACGACCGCCGCAGCCGCCAGCACAACCACGATCATGACGACTATCAGCCAGCCGATCGGGCCCATCTCCGTGCAATCTAATCGCCCCCGGCATCCGCTGCTCGCTGGAGCTTCCCTCAGTAGAAGCCCTTCTGGGGCGGTCGGCCACGCTGAAGACCAATCAGCGACTGGATTGGAGAGAGATATATAGCCGCGGGTCCGATAGGCAACCCTCTTGTCTCTCGCGAGACGCAAATCTTGCCAGGACGGCACTTTGCGAAGCCCGATTTGCAGTCCATTTACATGAGTCCGCCCTGCCAGTATCCTGTCTGTACCACGGTGCTGTGGTACACTCGCACTATGGTGAAGAACGAAGCGATAGAGCGAATCGCCGAGCTGCTCGACAGTTCGGACACCGAGACAGCCAACACGTCCATGCGGCTCCCTCGGGCACTCCGGGACGCCGCGGCCCTCGCTGTGGAGGAGCTGGGGGCGGCACCAACTGCCACCACCCTCACCGCGGTTGCGTTGCGCGGCATGCTCGAGGCTCTCCTCATGCAGGCGGCGCTCGACCAGCACTACGGCCAGCATCCCCAGGCTCGGCCCAGTTTGGGTGACCTAACCGTCGCCGCGGCCGAACTGGACGGTCACCCCCTGGCCGGTCAGTCCGAACTCCTGTACCAGTCGGCAGCCGAAATCGTCCGAACCCATCCGGGGGCCAATGCCGATGATGTGCTGTTGTGGGCTGAGGCCAGGGCAACAGCCTCCGCGTGAGCACCCTCATCCTGTTTGACAACGAGGCCGTCCAGGCCCTCGGTGATCCAAACCACCCCAAGCACAGGCGCGTCCTGAGCCACGTCGAGGTAGTGGCTCAGCGCCGCCGTCGTGCGGTGCCGGTCACCCTGGCGGTCCCGACGACAGTGCGGGTTGAGGCGGGCTGGGACGGCATGGACCGTCGGTGGGCCCTCGCCAATCACCTTCGGATCACCGATGAACCCCTCGGCCCCGCTCAAGCAAATGTGGCCGCGGGTATCCGGAGCCGAACGGGCGTATCGGTCACCGATGCTCACCTTGGTGCTGTCATCCGAGCTACCAGCGTCACCAACATCACGGTGCTGACCAGCGACACGAAGGACGTGAGGGCGGTGGCCGGGGCCAGAGCTGTCAAGGTGATCGCCGTCTGATCCGATCGCTCCGCCCGGCGTCGGTACCTGCCCAGAAGGCTCTGACGCCGTACCCGCCACTCGGGTTGGTCGTCCGTAGCGCATGCGCGGTGGTGTCGAAGTCCTGCCGAGCCAGTGCACGGACGGTGGCAAGAACTGCCGCCACTGCGAGTGACGGACCCCTGGGACGGCCTTTCGTGCCCCACCCGTGCCCCACGGGGAAGAAACCAGATGTCGCCAGTGGTCACCAGTGGTCACCGTTCCGCGGCCCAAAAGTGGCGCTCTAGCAGCGCCTATGCTGATTTCCGGGCGCCACGGTCGGGTTTTCAAAAATCGGCTCGGCCCGCCTGAAAAGCGCGGGGTCACCGGATCGACGCCGGTCCCGACCACCAATAGTGCGACAAGCGCCCATTGCGATGATGCCACCAGCGAGACGGCGACCGCCCGGGGCTGATCCGACGCCCTACTCCTCCCTAAGTGGTGCGCAGGATCATCACGTGGCACGAGCTGACGGTGGCCGATGCTCAGCGGGCTGTGTACGAGGGTCGGCCCCTGGTCAGTGCAGTGCTGGCCTCGGCCTATCCGGGACGGAGTCTGGACGGCATGACCGTGATGCCCGTTAGCCAAGTCGAGGCTATGACGTTGTCCCAGATGTCCCCGGCCCAGTCCTCGATTGGAAACTCACGGACGATGATCTGGTTCATCGCCGCCATCATCGCGGCCGCCCTCGTCTATGTGACCGCCTTGGAGCGAAACTGGGACACTGACCGGCGGCCAGATCCTGTTCCGCCATGTTGAACCTGCCCCGCACCGCCTCGGTCCGCTCCGTCGGCACCACCCGCCTGACTGCCTATCCCGTGCGTGCTCGACGCCGGGTCAATAGAGTCCGACTATGCAGGTAGGAGATGTGGTGGCCGACTTCGAACTGTCCGATCAGACCGGGACCCCCCGGAAGCTGAGCGATCTGGTGGCCAAGGGACCGATAGTGCTCTTCTTCTACCCGGCAGCCATGTCACCCGGTTGCACGGTGGAGAGCTGCCACTTCCGCGACCTGACCTCGGAGCTGGCCACCGTGGGGGCCCAGCCGGTCGGCATCAGCGGCGACACCGTGGACAAGCAGCGACAGTTCTCCGATAAGCACAGCTTCGGCTACCCGCTCCTGTCCGACGCCGACCGGCAGGTGGCCGAGATGTTCGGCGTCAAGCGTGGTTTCGCCCTGGCCCCGACCAAGCGCAAGACCTTCGTCATCGACTCCGACCGCACCGTGATCGGGGTCATCGCCAGCGAGGTACGCATGGGCGTACACGCCGATAAGGCCCTCGAGCTGCTGCGCTCGAGGGGAACCTCCCAGGCTTAGACCGGCCAGCCGTTCAGCGATCCGGAAGCGGGATGGGCGTCGAGCACGGCCCAGGCGGCCCTCAGGTCTGGATGCGCATGAAGCCTTCGGCCAGGTGGCCCTCGGGCAGACCCCCTGCCGCCGCCGTGGCCGAGGTCCAACCCCGGATCATCGGCTCCAGGTTCTCGGGCTGGGCGTGCTGGCTCACGTGACAGAGCAGTGCCTCCAGCTTGGCGTCGAAGTGCTCGGTGATGTCTACGTAGGCGTCGAAGTTGGCGGCCCCCATCATCCACACCTCGCCCACGCTGTGAGCCTCCAGGCCTTCGGCAGCCAGTTCGGGATGGGCGAAGGGGTTGCGGGAGTCCGGGTACACGGCGCAGAGGGCGGCCTCCCCGGCGGCCAGGTGGTCGGGGTGGCTGGCGAAGATGCGGCCGTAGTTCCGCTCGGGGGACTGGCAGACCACCCGGGCGGGCCTGACCTGGCGGATGACCCGGGAGATGTCCCGGCGCAGTTCGATGCTGGCCGTCAACCGGCCGTCCGGGTAGCCCAGGAACTCCAGCTGGGTGACTCCGACGGCCTTGGCGGCGGCGGTCTGCTCGGCCCGGCGGATGCCGGCGATCTCGGAGCGGGGAACGGCCGGATCGAAGCCGCCGGCATCCCCGTCGGTCACGATGCAGTAAGTGACGTCCATACCCTGGGCGACCCACGACGCCACCGTGCCGGCAGCGCCGAAATCGACGTCATCGGGATGGGCGGTGACGACCAGGACGCGTTCGGGCTCGGAAACCATCGGGCGAAGCTACCCGGGCCCGGCCCGGTGGCGGCCGGCGTTGCCGCCCGTGGCGGCCCGGCCCCCCGGCGCTCAGCCTTTGAAGAGGGCGAAGGCGGCCCCCTGGGGATCCAAGAGGACGCTGAAGCGCCCGGTCCCGGGGATGTCCATCGGCTCGGCCAGGACGGTGGCGCCCAGGGCGACGGCCTTCTGGGTATCGGCGTCCACGTCCTCGGCGCCGAAGTACACAAGCCAGTGGTCGGGAACCGCAGCCGGGATCTCGGGCCGGCGGGGCATGACCCCGGCCACCGTGCGCCCATTGACCTGGGCCTCGGCGTAGTTGTCCGATCCGCCCCATCCCCAGCCGAAGGTGGCGCTGTAGAACTCCTTGGACTTGGCCAGGTCGGAGGTGGACAGCTCGCCCCAGATGTAAGAGCCAGGCTCGTTGACCAGCTGGGCTCCGATGTGGTCCCGGGCCTGCCAGGCAGCGATCACCGCGCCCGTAGTGTCGGCGAAAATGGCCATGCGCCCCTCCGTCATCACGTCCATGGGAGCCATGATGACCGTGGCCCCGGCCGCTTCGGCTGCCTTGGCCACGGTGTCGATGTCCTCGACGTTCACGTAGGTCGTCCACCGGGGCGGGCCAGGGTCCTGGGCCGAGCTCAGCGCCGCCACCTGCTTACCGTTCTTGGAGACGAGGGTGTAATGACCGGCCTCCTCGCCCATGTCCTGGCCTTCCCAGCCGAAAAGGGCAGAGTAGAAGGCCAAGCCCGCTTTGAGATCGGTGGTCCCCATGTCCACCCATGAAGGGACTCCGTGGTCGTAGCTGGTCATGTCGGGCATCAGGACCCTCCTCGCTCGGTGAGGTTGCCACTCTGGTCCTTCCGCCGGCGGTGATCAATGGGGATCCCATCATCTCTATGGAGCAGATGGCCGGGGCCGGGGCCGCGTTAGCGTCGGGCCTCAGCGTGCCCCCTGCCGTCATTGACCTCGCCCCGGAGCTTTCCAGTGTCCGACAGGCCCGGAACTGGGTGACCCGGGTACTGGCGGACCAGCCCGAGGACCGACGCCGCCGTCCTTTTGACCTCCGAGTTGGTCACCAACGCCCTGCTGTATGCCGGCGGACCCATCCGCGTCTCCGTTCTGGTCACCTCCCAGCACGTCCGCATCGAGGTCTGTGACTCCAGCCCGGTCGTGCCCCTGCCCAAGGCCGTATCCTGGGCCTTCCCCCGCAGGCCTACCTGGACTCCGAGCAGCACAACGACGCCATCCGGCGTGAGTTCGCTCTCATCAGCAGGGACGACCGCACCTCGAGCCTGCCCCGCCAACTACTGGAGCTGGTGGCCGAGATCGAGCTCTTCTTCGGCGCCCAGGTGTCGGCCTCCCGGGCCCAGATAGCCGCCGCCGTCGAGCGGGGGGATCGGGCCGTCGATCTGCACATCCGGATGCACCCAAGCAACCGCAGCTATGTGGAGCGGTCGGTGGCCCTGTTGAGCGAAGCTGACCGTTACTGCCGGGAGGGCGACCTGCTGACCCTGGCCGCCTCGGAGGAGATCCTCCGCTTCCGGGACTGGTATCTGGGCCAGGTCCTGGCTCAGCTGGACGGGGCGGCGCCTTCGGCCTGGCCCGACAGCTGACCGGCCGGGGCCGGTCTGGCCTCCGTAAATCTGCCGCCGTTCTCATGGCTTGCCTACCATCCGCGCTGTGACCCGGGCCCGCAGATGAGCACGACGGCCGTGGTGGTGGGCAACCCCAAGGCCGCCTCCCGGACCCTCGACGCCGCCGTGCGCGTGGCCGGCGCTCTCACCGGCCGCCCGCCCGAGGTGATCATCGACGTGGTCGAGTTGGGCCCGGGAGTACTCAGCTGGGGCGACCCGGCCGTGGCCGCGGCCGTGACCCGGGTCCGCCAGGCCTCGGTTCTGGTGGTGGCCTGTCCCACCTACAAGGCCAGCTTCACCGGGCTGCTCAAGGTCTTCCTCGACCAGTTCCCCTCCGACGGTCTGGCCGGGGTGGTGGCCTTCCCGCTCATGCTGGGCGGGGCCTGGCAGCACAGCCTGGCCCCGGACGTCTTCCTCAAGCCGGTGCTAGTGGAGCTGGGCGCCACCTGCCCGACCAAAGGCCTGTACCTGCTCGACTCCGACTACGAGGACCCTCCCGAGCTGAAGGCCTGGCTGAACCGGGCCCGCCTCGCCCTGCCGGAGGCAGGGGAGTGAATACCGACACGCCGTTGCACTTGGCCGTCGCCCTCGACGGGGCCGGCTGGCACCCGGCGGCCTGGCGGGAAGCGTCGGCTCGGCCGGCCGATCTGCTCGATCCCGCCTACTGGGTCGAACTGGTGACAACTGCTGAGGCAGGCCGGTTGGATTTCGTCACCCTGGAGGACTCCCTCGCCCTCCAATCCAGCCGCAACAACACCCACGACAGCCGGACCGACCTGGTCCGGGGCCGCTTGGATGCGGTGATGGTGGCGGCCCGGGTCGCCCCTCTCACCGGCCACATCGGCCTGATCCCATCCGTAACCGTCACCCACACCGAGCCGTTCCACACCTCCAAGGCCATCGCCACCCTCGACTACGTCAGCCTGGGGCGGGCCGGGGTCAGGGTCCAGGTATCGGGCCGGCCCCAGGAAGCGGCGCACTTCGGACGCCGCCAGTGGGAGGGCGGCGGCGCCGAAGAAATGGCGGCCGAACTCTTCTCCGAGGCAGCCGACTACGTCGAGGTGATCCGCCGGCTCTGGGACAGCTGGGAGGACGACGCCGAGATCCGGGACGTGGCCAGCGGACGGTTCGTGGACAGGGAGAAGCTTCACTACATCGAATTCCGGGGGCGATGGTTCAACGTCAAGGGACCGTCCATCACGCCCCGGCCGCCGCAGGGCCAGCCGGTGGTGACGGCCCTGGCCCATTCCAGCCTGCCCTACCTGTTTGGCGCCGAGCAGGCTGACATCGTCCTGGTGACCCCCACCGATCCGGCTGGGGCCGCCGCCATCATCCGGGAGGTAAGGGGCTACCAACACCAAGCCGGCCGGCCCGATTCCGAAGTGGTGATCATGGCCGACCTGGTGGTCTTCCTGGGCGCGACCCAAGAAGAAGCCGAGGATCGGAAGGCGAGCCTGGACGCCATGTTCGGCCACCCCTACCGCAGCGACGCAGCCATCTTCACCGGCACGGCTCCGGCTCTGGCCGAGCTCATGTCCGAGTGGAACGCCGCCGGCGTTCAGGGTTTTCGCCTGCGCCCAGCCGGCCTGCCCCTCGACCTGGAGTTCATCGTGTCCGAACTGGTGCCCGAACTCCAGCGTCGCTCACTGTTCAGGACCGCCTACCGATCCGGCACCCTCCGTGACCGGATGGGCTGGCCCCGTCCATCCAACCGCTACACAGTTGGCGCACCGGCCAAACAGGAGACAGCGTGAGGGAGGCCACCAGACAAATCCATTTAGCGGCCCATTTCCCCGGGGTCAACAACACCACGGTGTGGAGCGATCCGGCCGGTGGCAGCCACATCGAGTTCAGTTCCTTCGTGCACCTGGCCCAGACGGCCGAGCGGGCCAAGTTCGACTTCTTCTTCCTGGCCGAGGGCCTGCGTCTTCGCGAGCAGGGCGGCCAGATCTACGACCTCGACGTGGTCGGCCGGCCGGACACCTTCACCGTCCTGTCGGCCCTGGCCGCCGTCACCGAGCACCTGGGGTTGGCCGGCACCATCAACTCCACCTTCAACGAGCCCTACGAGGTGGCCCGCCAGTTCGCCACCCTCGATCACCTGTCCGGGGGCCGGGCGGCGTGGAACGTGGTCACCTCCTGGGACGCCTTCACCGGGGAGAACTTCCGCCGGGCCGGCTTCCTCGCCCAGGAAGACCGTTACCGCCGGGCCAACCAGTTCATGCTGACCACGTGGGAGCTGTTCGACTCCTGGCGAGGCGATGAGATCGAAGCCGAAGCCGGGTCGGGGGTGTTCCTGACCGACCCGGAGGCGGGAGCCTTCGCCCACAGGGACGACCAGTTCGACATCCACGGTCGCTTCAATGTGCCCCGGGGTCCCCAGGGACGGCCGGTCATCTTCCAGGCCGGTGACTCCGAGGAGGGCCGGGAGTTTGCCGCCGCTACCGCCGACGCCATCTTCACCCGCCACAGCGGATACTCGGGAGGCAAAGCCTTCTACGCCGACATCAAGGCCAGGCTGGCCAAGTACGGCCGCCGGCCCGACCAGTTGGTCGTCCTACCCGCCGCCACTTTCGTGCTGGGCGATACCGACGCCGAGGCCGAAGAGATGTCCAAGCACGTCCGGGCCCAACAGGTCAGTGGTGCCACCGCCATCAAGTTGTTGGAACAGGTCTGGAACCGGGACCTGTCCGACTACGACCCGGACGGACCTCTGCCCGATGTCGAGCCAGCGGTGGGCGAAGCCACCATCGCCCCGGGCCGGGCCTCGGTGCGTATGAACAAGGACCCTCTCGGCACCGCCCGCCAGTGGCGGGAGATGGCCGAGGCCAAAGGACTCACCATCCGTCAGCTGATGATCGAGACCAGCGCCCGTCAGTCCTTCGTCGGCTCGGCGGCCACCATGGCCGAGAAGATGGAGAGATTCGTACACGACGAGGTCTGCGACGGCTTCATCCTGGTTCCCCACATAACTCCCGGCGGCCTAGACCGCTTTGCCGATGAGGTCGTTCCCCTGCTCCAGGAGCGAGGCGCCTTCCGCACCGAGTACAACGGGGCCACCCTACGGGAGCACCTGGGCCTGGGCCCTCTCCCGGTACCGACCCGATCATGACCTCTCGAGTCCCCATCTCGGTACTCGACCTGGTGCCGGTGGCGTCGGGTACGACGCCTGCTCAAGCCGTGGCCAATTCCATCGATCTGGCCCGGCGGGCCGAGGCCCTCGGCTATGCGCGCTACTGGCTGGCCGAGCACCACCTCAATCCCGGAGTGGCCGGTACGGCGCCGGCCATCATGGTCGGCCTGGTAGCGGCGGCCACCTCGTCCATCCGGGTCGGCTCCGGCGGGGTGCAGCTCGGTCACCGCACGCCCCTGTCGGTGGTGGAGGAGTTCGGCCTGCTCGACGCCGCCTATCCGGGCCGGCTGGATCTCGGCCTGGGTCGCACCCTCGGCACGCCCCGGCGCCGGCCGGAACCGCCGGCTGATGCCGCCTCCCCGCCCATCCCCCGGCCGCGGCGGCCCAAGCGGGAAGCCCGGACCATCGACGGCGTACTGATCCCCTCCCCGCCATCGCTCGGCTACCTGCGCCACTCGCCTCTCATCGGACTGCAGCGCGGGCTGCTGCAGCAGCCGGATGCCATTACCCCGGACTACACCGAACAGATCGGAGAGATCCTCGCTCTGCTGGGCGGCACCTACCGCTCGGCCGAGGGACTGGACGCCCACGTCCTACCGGGTGAGGGCGCCGACGTCCAGGTCTGGATCCTGGGCAGCAGCGGCGGGGAGAGCGCCGACGTGGCCGGGCACAACGCCCTGCGCTTCGCGGCCAACTACCACGTCAGCCCGGCCACCGTCCTGGAGGCGGCCGAGGGCTACCGGGCCGCCTTCCGCCCCCGCCCGGGCCTGGAGAAGCCATACATCTGCGTGTCAGCTGATGCGGTAGTGGCCGAAGACGCCGATCGGGCGGCTGAGTTGGCCGAGCCCTACGCCCCCTGGGTATTGAGCATCCGATCGGGGGAGGGCGCCGTGCCGTTCCCGAGTCTGGACGAGGCCCGGGCCCACCCCTGGACCGACGCCGAGCGGGAGCTGGTCATCGACCGCACCTCGACCCAGATCATCGGGACGCCGGAGCAGGTGGTCGAACAACTCGAGCGACTGGTCCAGGTGACCGGGGCGCAGGAGCTGGCCGTAACCACCATGACCCACGACCATACCGACCGGGTGCGCTCCTACGAGCTGCTGGCCCGGGCCTGGAACGGACCAAACCGGCAGTGAAGCCGTCTTCGCTGGACAACCCGGTCTGGAGCTCGATGGCCGGGGCCCATGCCGGCCTGGCCACCTTGGCCGGACCGGATGGCGCGGTCGGGGCAGGCGCCGGAGCTGCGGCGGCCACCAGCGCCGGAGCGGGCCGCTACCGGCGGGACGTATGCCCGTTCGGGGGCCTGGCCGATGACACCGATCCGGCCTGCTGGGCCGCCTTGGATGCGCTCCTGGAGGGCCACGGAGTCGCACTGATCGCCAGCCCGGATGATGTCCCCGAGAGCTGGGAAATCACTTTCACCATCGAAGGAGTCCAGATGGTCGGCACCGGGCTCATGGACGCGGTGGATCCGGAGGCGGTGGCCCTGGGCGACTCCGACGTGGCCGACATGCTGGGCCTGATCGAGCGGGCACAGCCCGGGCCGTTCCTGGAGCGGACCATCGAGATGGGCAACTACATCGGCCTGCGCCGGGAGGGCTCCCTCATCGCCATGGCCGGTGAGCGATTGCACCCGGAGGGCTGGACCGAGATCAGCGCAGTGTGCACTGACGAGGCCTACCGCTCCACCGGCTTGGGAACCCGCCTGGTGCGGGCGGTGGCGGCCGGCATACGGGCCCGGGGTGAGGAGCCATTCCTACACGCCTCCGCCACCAACCTCAACGCCATCCGGCTGTATGAGGCCATCGGCTTCGAGCTCCGCCGCAGGGTGGACTTCACCGGCGTGCGCCGGGAGCGGCCGCCGAGTTGCGGCTCCGGCAGCGAAGGGGCAACGTCGGGCCGATGAGATGGAGCGAATGGGCCGAGGCCCGACCTGACCTGGAACCAGTCGCCCGGGGACTGCTCTACCAGCACGGCTTGGGCCTGGGGTTCCTGGCCACGGTTCGGCCCGACGGCGGACCTCGCGTCCACCCCATCTGCCCGGTCCTGGCCGGGAACTTGTATGCCTTCATCGTCCCCGGGCCCAAGCTCGCCGACCTGCGCCGGGATGGCCGCTACGCCCTGTGCTCGGAGACCTGCCCGCCGCCCCGCCACGATGACAACGTGTATCTGACGGGCGGCATCGAGGAGATCATCGACCCCGGCCTGCGGGAACGCCTCACCGCCCAGATTCTGGCCGAACGTCAGATCACTGAGCCCTGGCCCGGCTTCGATGCCGAGCCCATGCTGGAACTCCACCTGGACCGGGTCCTCATCACCCTGACCCAGCCCACCGACGGCCTGCCGGCCGGCCATTCCGTCTGGTCCGCCTAGGCCGTGGCCCGGGCGCCCGGTCTAGGACGGACCCGCCTCAGGTGAACAGGTCGGCCATGGCCTCGGCCACGGCGGCCTCGTCCATTCCCAGAAGCTCCCCGTAGACCTCGAAGTTGTGCTCGCCCACATACGACGGCGCCGGCCGGTACGGCTCCAGGTCGGTGCTCTCCCACAGGGCCGGATAGCGGTGGTGGGGCCGCTCACCGAACACGTCGTGGTCGACGGTGTGCCACATGCCCCGGGCCAGGAGCTGGGGATCCTCCATCAGCTGCTCGGCGTTCTGGATGCGCCCGGCGGGAACGCCGGCCCCCTGGAGCACTTCCTGGCCCGCCTCGGCGCTGAGGGTGGCGGCCCAGGCTGAAAGGAGAGAGTCAACCGTCTCGATGGCCGAGGCGCGTCCGGCCAGAGTCGAGAGTCGGTCGGGAGCCGTGATGCCGGTGGCCGCCACCAGACGGGCCCAGTCGGTGTCGTCCCGGCAGCTGACCGCCAGCCAGTCCCCGTCGGCACTGCGGTAGCACTCGTTGGGGACCAGGTGGCCGAAAGGATCACGGTTGCCGACCGGCTGGGCCTCCCGGCCGTTGTTGATGAAGTCGATGAGAGCCGGGCCGATCAGATAGCCCCCGGTCTCCATCTGGGAGATGTCCACGTGTTGGCCCTCGCCGGTGACGTCCCGCTCGGCCAGGGCCGAAAGGATGGAGAAGGCGGCGGCCAGTCCGGCGGCGTGATCGTTCAATGAGAATCCCGGTCCCACGTCCGTCCGCCCCGGAGGGTTGGACAGGTAGGTCAGTCCGGCCAGGGCATGGATGGTCGGGGCGTAGGTGACGAGCTTCGACCACGGGCCCTCGTGGCCACAGCCCGACATGGACACATAGACGATGCCCGGGTTCCATTTGCTCACCTGCTCATAGGACAGGCCCCAGCGGTCGAGGACGCCGGCGGAGAAGTTCTCGATCAGCACGTCGCTCTCCTCGACCAGCCGGCGCACCACTTCGGTAGCCTTCTCGTGGGCCATGTTGAGCGACACGCCCCGCTTGGAACGGTTCCATGTGTAGAAGTACGGGTGGTTGGGATCGTTGACGGTCACGGCCCGATCGGTGGTCTGCACCTTGATGACGTCAGCGCCCAGATCGCCCAACACGCGCGTGCACATGGGTCCGGCCAGCACGTGGCTGAGGTCGAGCACCCGCAGGCCGGCCAGGGGCTTGGTGGCGGACGTGGAGCGTCCGTGGGCCCAGGGCGAGCTCGCCCACTGCTCGAGGGCGGCATCGAGGGTGATCGCCTCCCCGGGCGGTGCCGGATCAGGGACGGCGGAACGCAGGAAGCGGGCCAGCGGGCCGGGGATGGTCGCGCCGGGCTGGCCGAGCGAACGTCGGAAGAAGCCCCGGAAGGCGTGCTGGGGATTGGCCGCCACCTGGGCCACCGACTGGACCTCGCCAAAGGCGATGTGCCTCTCCTGGGCCTGTTGGAACAGGGTCCCGGCGTCATCCGTCCTGGCCAGGGCGGCCATGGCCTCCAGGACCTGAGGAAGGCTGTTGGCCAGTTCGGCTAAGGGCTTGGACACCAGCTCCAGTGCTTCGGGCAACTGGAGTTCCACCATCCAGGCGAAGAGGCCGGCGGCATTGGGGGTGGGGGTCACCAACAGGTCGCCCCGCTTGGCCGGCACTACCTCATAGGCGCGGATCCAGTGCAGGGACCCCTGCCGCTCGGCGATCTTCGGGTAGGGCAGCAGATCATCGAACCAGTACTGGAAGAAGAGCTGTTCGATGCTGGTCAATACCGACTCGTGCAGGGACACGTCGACCAGCTGGCCCCGGCCGGTACGACGGGCGTGGCGCAGTGCGGCCAGGGCAGTTATGGCCGCGCTGAAGCCGCCGAAGTTGAACGCCTGTCGGCCCCAAGGATTCACCGGCTGATCAGGCAATCCGGAGAGTGAAAGAACCCCGGCCAACGCCGAGCTGACCAGGTCGGTGGTCTGCCATCCGGACCGGGGCCCGGTGCGCCCGAAGGGGGTAAGGGCGATCTGCACCAGGGCCGGATTGTCCACCACCAGATCGGAGTGGTCGATGCCGAGAGAGGCCAGGCGGCCCGGGGCCTCGGTCTCCACGATCAGGTCGGCCCGGGCGGCGAGGGCCCGGTAGGCACTCCGGCCCTCATCGGTGTCCAGGTCCAGGTCCAGGCACCGCTTGCCCCCGTCGTACCACCAGTCGAGGACCCCGCCGGCACCGCCATTGGTCATCTCTGGTCCCGGAGTGCCGGTGCCGAGGCGGACGACCGAAGCGCCGGCTTCGGTCATCAGCTTGGTCGCGAAGCGCCCGCTGTCATCGGTGAGATCGATCACCCTTAGTCCCGCCAATGGCCCTTGTGCCACGCCACCCTCCGTTCGATCGGCCGTCACCGTAGTTGCGCACCGTCCGGCCCGGCCGCCGCCCCACCCGTGTGGATGGCATCCTGGGACACCGCGGCCCCGGGGCCGGGGAGGGGGTTGGGCGTGCCTGAACACGATCTGGTCATAAGGGGCGGCACGGTGGTCGACGGTCGAGGCGGGCCGCCCCGCACCGCTGACGTGTCCGTCCGCGCCGGTCGCATAACCGGGGTGGGCCGGGTGGAAGGTTCGGCCGCCCGTACGGTGGAGGCGGACGGGGCCGTGGTGACGCCGGGATTTGTCGATATCCACGCCCACTACGACGGCCAGGCCACCTGGGACTCCCAGTTGACCCCCTCGGCCTGGCACGGCGTGACCACCGTGGTGGTAGGGAACTGCGGGGTGGGCTTCGCCCCGGTCCGGGTGGCGGACCGGGACCGGCTCATCGAGCTGATGGAGGGAGTCGAGGACATCCCGGGCACCGCCCTGCACGAGGGTCTGGCCTGGGACTGGGAGAGCTTCCCCGAGTACATGGACGCGGTGGCCCGCCGCCCCCACGACATCGACATCGGCCTGCAGGTGCCCCACGGCGCTCTGCGCCTCTATGTCATGGGCGAGCGGGGTGCCGCCCGGGAGGAGGCGACGGCCGAGGACATCGGGGCCATGGCCGAACTGGCCCGGGAGGCGGTCGAGGCCGGCGCCATCGGCTTCACCACCTCGCGTACCCGCAACCACCGCACCAGCCGGGGCGACTGGACCCCCACCCTCACCGCCGCCGCCGATGAGCTGGCCGGCATCGCCTCCGGCCTGGGGGCGGCGGGGAAGGGCGTATTGGAGGTGGTCTCGGACTTTGCCGACCTAGAGGCGGAAACCAGCGCCATCTTCGGCATGGTCAGAGCTTCGGGCCGGCCGCTGTCGGTGTCGATCACCCAGGCCGACCCGGCCCCGCAGAACTGGCGCGCACTGATGGCCGCCGTCACCGAGGCCAACCGTCAGGGGCTGCCGGTCACCGCCCAGGTGGCCGCCCGCCCCGTCGGCGTCCTCATCGGACTGCAGACCACCCGGAACCCGATCGGAGCCGCTCCGACAGTGACGGCCATGGCCGGCCTGCCCCTGGCCGAACAGGCGGCGCGGCTATCCGAGCCGGGCACTCGCCAGGTTCTCCTGGCCGAGTTGGTCGGCTCCGGGCGGTCGCTGCCATGGGAGCGCATCTATCCCCTGGGCGACCCGCCCGACTACGAGCCCCGAGCCGAGGACAGCGTCGGCGCCCGGGCGGCCCGGGGCGAGCGGGAGGCTTGGGACGTCGCCCTCGACTTCCTGCTGGCCAACGGGGGTCGGGGATTCCTCTACCTGCCCTTCCTCAACTACTCGGAGGGCAGCCTGGACCCGGCCCGGGAGATGCTGACCCACCCCCACGCCGTGCTCGGCCTGGCCGACGGCGGGGCCCACGTGGGCACTATCTGCGACGCCAGCTTTCCCACCACCATGCTCACCCACTGGGTGAGGGACCGCACCCGTGGGCCGCGCATCGGCCTGGCCGACGCCGTGGCCGTTCAGACGGCCCGGACGGCGGCGGCGGTGGGCCTGGCCGACCGGGGCATGGTGGCGGTCGGGCACCGGGCCGACCTCAACGTCATCGACCTGGACAACCTCACCCTGCACGCCCCGACCATGGCCTATGACCTGCCCGCCGGAGGCAAGCGGCTCCTGCAGCGGGCCGACGGCTACCTGCACACTTTCGTGAGCGGAGTGGAGGTCTACGCCTCGGGCGAGCACACCGGCGCCCTGCCCGGTCAGGTGATCCGGGGAGCTCAGCCGGCGCCGGCCTAGGAGCGGCTGCGGCGCTGGGTGCGCAGCGTCGGCTTGGGATCCAGGCCGGCCAGGCCGTTCCAGGCCAGGTTGACCAGGTGAGCAGCCACCACGTCCCGCTTGGGCTTACGGGCGTCCAGCCACCACTGACCCGTGAGGACGACCATCCCGGCCAGGGCATTGGCGTAGATGGGCGAAAGCTTGGGGTCGAAGCCCCGGGACTGGAGCATGCCGGCCACGATGGGCTCGAGCTTGTCCACCACGTCATGGATGAGGGACACGAAGTTGCCCGTGGTTGAGGCCACCGGGGACTCCCGGATGAGGATGGTGAATCCGTCCGAATGCTCCTCGACGTACTGCAGGAGAGCCATAGCCGCCTGTTCGAGGAGGACCCGGGGATGGCGCCCACTCAGAGAGGCCACCATGGAGTCCAGCAGCCGGGACATCTCCCGGTCCACCACCACGGCATAGAGGCCCTCCTTCCCGCCGAAGTGCTCATAGACGACCGGCTTGGAGACCCCGGCGCGGTCGGCGATCTCTTCGATGGCGGCGCCGTCGTAGCCCCGCTCGGCAAAGACGGCCCGGCCCACGTCCAGCAACTGGGCCCGGCGCTGGGTGCCGGTCATCCGCTCGTTGGGCACGCTTCCCCTCACGTTGGGCCGGCCGGTCCTGCCCCGACCCGGCTCTGAACCGCCACCGGGCCGTTCCCCTAGAGGAACCCGGCTCGCCCTCTTGGACGCCGGGGCTACGGTAGCGTAACCTACGGTTGGGTAAGTAGCTGGGGACTATCCACCAGTGCCCGGACCCCGCACCCCCAGTGCACGCCTGCCCGTCCAGCCTCTCGAATCCCCGGAGTCCATATGAACGACGCGACTGTCCTCAACGATCTGGCCCCAACCGCCGAAAAACTGCTCGAACGCCACATGGGGGTGGCCAAGGAGTGGTTCCCGCACGACATGGTCCCCTGGAGCCTCGGGCGAGACTTCGTAGAGGGCGAGGAGGTGGAGCTTCCGGCCATGGACGAGGGGGTGCGCAGCGCCCTGTTCGTCAACCTCCTCACCGAGGACAACCTGCCGTACTACTTCAACGACATCGAGCGGATGTTCGGCAACGACGGCGCCTGGGGCACCTGGGTGCGGCGCTGGACGGCCGAGGAGGGCCGCCACTCCATCGTCATCCGCGATTACCTGACCGTGACCCGCCAGGTCGATCCCATCGCCCTGGAGCGGGGCCGCATGGCCCAGGTATCAGGCGGCGTGGTCCCCCATCCGGCCACGGTGGCCGACGGCCTGGCCTACCTGGCCATGCAGGAGCTGGCCACCCGCATCGCCCACCACAACACCGCCAAGGCTCTCACCGATAAGGCCGGATACGAGATCATGAAGCGGGTGGCGGCCGATGAGAACCTTCACTACCTCTTCTACCGGGACATCGCCACGACCTGTCTGGAACTGGACCCGTCCGGCACCGTCAAGGCCATCGAGCGCCAGGTCCTCGGCTTCGACATGCCCGGTACCGGCATCCCCAACTTCACCCGCCATGCCCGGGCCATCGCCCGAGCCGGCATCTATGACATGGTCATCCACTACGAGACCATCCTGGTACCCCTCATCCGCCGCCAGTGGCGCCTGAGCGAGTTGGAAGGCCTGGATGCCGAAGCGTCGGCCGCCGTCGAGCGCCTCGAGCGTTACATGGCCCGACTGGCCAAGGTCACCGAGCGGATGAAGGACCGGGCCGCCAGCCGCGGCGCCGACGCCGAGCAGTCCTCGGCTGAGTCCGTCGGCGCCCTGGCCGGCTGAACCTCCACGCCGACCGGGGTTCCGGACCCCGGGGTTAGATCCCCGGAGTCCGGATCGGATCAGTCTCCGTCGCTGGGCAGCGTCCTCGGATAGCCGGTACCTGCCGCGCCACACCAGGCGTTGTAGGCCGGCTCGTTCGGCAGCCAGTCGGGCGCCAGGTCGTTAGGCCAGAGCAAGTAGTGGCGCTGGCAGTCGGGGTACTCGACCCAACCGGCCTTGGCCTCGGGCTGGGGTGAGGTGTAGTCCGGCCGCCACTTCCAGGCCGTGGCGTCGATGATGAACCCGTACTTACCGGGACCGGCGCCGACCAGGGCCGGTCGGGGATCGCTGGTCGGTCCGCTGGTGCCGTAGCGAGTGGGCGGGTAGTGCTGCAGGCCGGCGCTCACGTTCTGGGGAGTCAGGTTGGGCCCGGCGTAAGTAACCCCGCCGACAAAGGGGAGCATGGTGTAGTACCAGGTGTCCAAGGCGGTGGGCGCCTTGCAGTAGTTGGCAATGGATCCATTGGCCCCCTGGCCGTGGTCCATCCCCGCCTCGCTGGAGGGATCACAGGGTTTGCCATCGGGGGCGACCATGTGCTCGGAGTGGTAGAGGGCGAAGGGATCGCCGCCGCCGAAGCCGTAACCGCCCGGGACGCCGAGGTTGCTGGTCCCGATGTCCCCAATGGCCTCGGTCTGGTCCATAAGACGCTGCACGGTGCTGGAGTCGCCATAGCCGATGCTGCTCCAGATCCACTCCGGGTAGTAGGTCTGGCTCTTGGCGTCATCCACCTGGAACAGGGCCTGGACCGGGTCACCCAGCATGATCACGCTGGTCACGCCGGCCGAGTGCAGCTGGACGATGGCGTTGAGGTCGTCGCGCTGGGCGTTGGAGAAGTCCACCCCGTCATAGGAGACCTCTTTGGCGATGATGCCGGCGGCCCCCCCCTCAGACGCGCAGTAGGTGTTGAGGTAGGACTTGAAGTCGTTGATGACCGCCTGGTCCTGGGGCAGGTTGGTGTGGATCAAACCGAACTTGCGCTTGGTGTTCTGGTAGCCGCCGTTGGCTTCGGACTTGGCCGAGTTGGACGCTTTCTTCCCCACCAGCTCGGAGCAGATATAGGAGGCCAGCTGGCGCACGATGGTGGTGCCGGTGGAGAACTGGGTCCAGGCGAAGGGGGCGAACTGGTTGTAGGTGCTGTCCGAGAGCCACAACGTCCCGAAGTGCATGGGCCGGCTGGAGGCGGGCAAGGCGTTGAGGTCGGCAGCCATGTTGTACTGGGCGCCGTCATAGTTGTTGAACACGGCAAAGGCGTGGTCCTGCTCGGCCGCCTGGGTGGCGGCCGCCTTGGTCTTGTCCGGGCACTGGTTGGAACCGCCGTCGATCACGTTGTAGGTGAAGTGGCGTCCGTAGTACTGGTTGTTGGGGTCGCTGCCCATGAGGGGCCGAATGTGGGAGTCGTACTGAGCCGCCTGGAAGCCGTGGGCGTTCCAGTACGTCACCATGTCCTGGATCGATTCCTTCTGCTGGGCCACGACGTCGGACTGCTGGGTGGGAGCGGCGCGGTAGTAGCGGCTGGTAGTGGGAAGGGCGCCGCCGGCGGCGGTCAGGGCGTTGGTCACGTTCACGCCGCAGCTGGTGGCGTCGATGGAGAAATCGAGCTGGATGGTGTTGTTACCGACGCCCTGGTAGTAGGGCTTGGAACCTCGGGTGGTCGACTGGGGGTAGAGCTTGGACCCGACCGCCTCCTGCTGAGCGATGTCAGCGTTGGCCGGGCCCGTAGCGGTGGTGGGATTGGTGGTCGAAAGACCGCCGCCCGTACCCCCGCCGGTGCCGCCTCCGCCTCCGCCGCCGTTCACGGCGCCCGAGACAGCGCCGGCGGCGGCGCTGGTGGTCGAGCTGGATTGGTTGGTCCCTCCGGCCCCGACCGGTGCCGCCGCGGTGGGAGCGGTGTTGTGGCCCAGCTGCACACCGGCGCCCCGCTCGGATGGCTTCGAGCACCCGGCTGCTACCAGTCCCACGGCCACCACGGCCAGAAGGGACGCCCCACTACGCCTTAATCTCATTTCTGCCCCCATTGGATTCCCGCCCACCCCCAGGTGGACTAGAGGGACATTCAACCTCCCCGTCCCCGCTCCCGCCAGTCGCCCCCCGGGAATGTGGCCGCCCGTGCAGGAACTCGGGGCCGTCCCGCCTAATGTTCGAAGGTCCCGCCCGGGGCCGGGGAACGAGCTATGGGGGTTAGTTGAGGAAGGCAGCGACTGGGGCGGGTGTCTTCTTGGCCGGATTCGCGGCCATCCTTCTGCTCGGCAAGGGAGTCGGGGGCTACCTGCCCAACTTCATGAGCGCGGTGGTGCCCAACGGCATCTACTTCCAGGGCCTGACGCTGGGGGCCCTCAACGGCCTCCTGGCCATCGGGCTGGTGCTCGTCTATCGGACCAACCGCATCATCAACTTCGCCCAGGGGGAACTGGGCGCCTTTGCGGCCACTCTGTCGGCCGAGCTGGTCGAACGTTTCGGCGTGCCGTTCTACGCCGCGGTGGCGGTCGGACTGGTGACAGCCGTCGCCACCAGCGCCCTGATCGAGTTCGCCATCATCCGCCGTTTCACCAAGGCGCCCCGCCTGATCCTGACGGTGGTGACCATCGGCCTGACCCAGATCCTCGGCGCCATCGAACTGGCCATCCCGGCCCTGCTCAACCAGCACGCCTCCTTCAAGACCGGGTTCAAGACGCCCGTGTCCTTCCACTTCACCTTCGGCGGAGTGGTCTTCACGGGGGACTACCTGGTGATCATGATCGTCACCCCGCTGGTCATAGCCGGGCTGATCTGGTTCCTGCGGGGTACCGGGTACGGGCTGGCGGCCCGGGCCGCGGCCGAGGACCGGGACCGGGCCCGTCTGCTCGGCGTCAAGGTCAAGCGGGTGTCGCTGATCGTCTGGTCGCTGGCCGGCCTGCTCTCCGCCCTCACCGCCATCCTGACCGCCCCGGTTACCGGCTTCGAGTTCGGCGCCCTCGGCGGCTACACCCTCCTGGCCCTGGCCCTCGGGGCCGCCGTCATCGGCCGCTTCGAGTCACTACCCATCACCTTCGGCGCGGCCCTCTTGATCAGCACCGCCCAACAGGTGCTCTTCTTCGGCACCGGCCACTCCGGTCCTGACCTCGGCCTGGTCTTTGCCGTCATCCTCATCGCCCTGGTGCTGCAGCGTCAGCGCACCGGCCGGCTCGACATCGGCAGTTCCACCTGGCAGTCCGTGGCTGAGGTCCGACCGATCCCCAAGGAGCTCAAACGCCTCCCCGAGGTGCGCTGGACCCGACTGGGCCTGGGTGGTCTTGCCCTGCTGCTGGCCGTCCTGGTACCCATCAGCCTGACCGCCAGCCGCACCAGCCTGGCCACCGACATCCTCATATACGCCATGGTCGGCCTATCCCTGGTCGTTCTGACCGGATGGAGCGGGAACCTCTCCTTCGGGCAGTGGGCCCTGGCCGGGGTGGGTGGCCTGATCGGGGGCCACATAGCCGCCTGGGCCAGCCCTCCTGACTTCTTCGTAGTCGTGCTCATAGCCGGCCTGGCCGGAGCCGGCACGGCCCTGCTGATCGGCATCCCGGCCCTACGCATCCAGGGCCTGTTCCTGGGGGTCACGACCCTGGCCTTTGCCGTGGCCGCCGGTGACTGGCTGTTCAGCTTCGGCATCTTCACCGTCCCCAATGCCATCCGCCGGCCGGTCATGTTCGGCCTGTGGGACGTGAGCGGGGAGAAAGCCTTCTACATCGTGGTCCTCTGCTTCCTGCTGGCGACACTGGTGGTCGTGCGCAACCTCAGGACGGCCCGCTTCGGCCGGAGTCTGATCGCCCTGAGAGACAACGAGAAGTCGGCGCAGGCCTACGGGGTCCCCCGGGCGCGGATGAAGCTGCTGGCCTTTACCGTCTCGGGCTTCATTGCCGCCGTGGCCGGGGTGCTCTACGCCTACCACCAGCAGCAGCTCGGCCTCGACCGCTTCCCGGCTGACGAGTCCGTGTTCCTCTTCTCCATGATCGTCATCGGCGGCCTTGGCTCGCCCACCGGCGCCGTCCTGGGGGCGGTCGTGCTCAGGGGCATCCAGTACTTCCTCCCCGCCGAATTCAGCCTCCTAGGGACCGGGTTCGGAGTAGTGCTGCTGCTCCTGTTCTTCCCGGGGGGACTGGGCCAGCTCTTCTACATGGCCCGCGACGCCTACCTGAGATGGGTGGCCGAACGGAGGAACCTGGTGGTGGCCAGCATGCTGGCCGACCGGAACGTCACTTCGCCCCACCTGCCGCTTCAAGCCGGAGAGGACTTCGAGGACATGGTGATCAGACCCGATCTGGATCCGCTCTTGGCCGCCAACGAACTGTTGGCCGTAAGCAGCGCCACGGGCAGGACAGAGTCTTGAACTGGCTACGCAACCGCGCCACCACAGCCACGCTGGGGGCGGTCGCCTTCCCTTTGATGGTGCTCTTCTTCGTCTACTTCTTCGATGAGTTCGACACCGCCGCCTTCAACGTCCTGGCCCCCCAGATCAAGCGGGCTTTCCACCTCTCCAACCAGGGCTTCACCGGGGTGCTGGCCGTCAACCTGGCCGTGGTGCTGGCTGCGGCAGTGCCCATCGGCTACTACGGGGACCGCCTCCCCCGCCGGACGATGGTGGTGGTGGGCGCCGTCGTGGCCGGCGTCTTCTCGCTCTGCACCGGCGTGGCCTTCGGGCTGCTGCTCCTGGTGCTGTTCCGGATCGGCAATGGAGTTGGCGTCACCGTCAACTCCTCTGTTCACCCTTCGCTGCTGGCCGACTACTACACGCCCGAGGCCCGACCGACCACCTACGCCTTCTGGAACAACGCCACCCGCTGGGGAGCCGTGTTCGGACCCGCCCTGGCCGGGATCATCGCCTTCCTCTCCACCTGGCGAGTGGCTTTCATGGTCCTCATCGTCCCCGTGGTGGTGATGGCCATAGTCGCCTTGCGCCTCCCCGACGTCATCCGGGGCCAGAGTGATGACCCGGGAGCGGCAGAGATCGCGTCCCAGGAGCGACCCCTTCCCTTCGCCCGGGCCATCCGGATCGTGACCAGCGTCCGGACCCTGCGCTGGCAGTTTGCCGCCTGGATCGCCATCGGGGCCGCCTACCTCCCTCTGGCCGCCTACAGCTCGATCTATCTGGACAACATCTTCCACGTCAACAGCCTCGGCATCGGCTTCATCAGCGCCGCCGATGCCCTAGTGGCGCTGGTGGGCGTCGAGCTGTCCGGCCGGGTCACCGCCCGCTGGCTGGGCCGGGGACTGGGGGAGCCGCTCAAGCTGTCCGGTTACGCCCTGGTGGCGGTGGCCCCGTTCATCCTCATCGATGCCGTGGCGCCCAACTTGTGGGTGGCGGTGGCGTCCTTCCTCGGGGGCAGCTTCGTGGGCGGATGGTTCTGGCCTCCGTTCCTCACCACCCAGTCGATCGTGTCCCCCGCCCGCGTGAGGACGCTGTCCTTCAGCCTGGGTTCGATCTTCCTGGTGGCCGGCTTCATCACCTTCGTGATCGTCTTCGGCCAGGTGGCCAACAACAACGTGCGCGACGGCTTCGGCGCCTTGGTCCCGTTCTGGATCTTGGGCGGTCTCATCCTGCGGGGGGGCAACCGCTATGTGGCCGATGACGCCCACCGGGCCGTGGCCATCCTGGAGACCACCGCCCGCCTCCGTCAGGAGCGCATGACCGCCACCCGCCACTCGATCCTCTCGGTGCGGGGCATTGACGTCAGCTACGGACCGGTGCAGGTTCTCTTCGGCGTCGACCTGGACCTGGCCGAAGGGGAGATAGTCGCCCTGCTCGGCACCAACGGGGCCGGTAAGTCGACCCTCCTGCGGGCGATCTCCGGAATCGTGCCGATACATGCCGGGGCCATCTTCTTCGACGGTGAGGACATCACCGGCCTGGAGCCGGAGGAGAGCTTCGGCCTCGGGCTGGTCCAGGTGCCCGGAGGCAAGGGCGTCTTCCCCGGCCTGACCGTGGCCGAGAACCTGGAGGTGGCCGTGTGGGCCAGCGGCCGGAGCCGCGCCGAGGCAACGGCGTCCCGGGACGAGGCCCTGGAGATCTTCCCTTCCCTCCCCCGCCGCTACAGCCAACCGGCCGCCGTCCTCTCCGGGGGCGAACAGCAGATGCTGACCCTGGCCCAGGCCTTCATCAGCCGGCCCAAGCTGCTCATGATCGACGAGCTCTCCCTCGGCCTGGCCCCGGTGGTGGTCGAGGAGCTGCTCAAGATCGTGCGGCGGATCCACTCCGAGGGCACCTCGGTGGTCCTGGTGGAACAGTCGGTGAACGTCGCCCTCACGGTGGCTGATCGGGCCGTGTTCATGGAGAAGGGTGAAGTCCGCTTCCAAGGACCCACCGCCGACCTGCTGGCCCGGGACGACATCCTGCGGGCGGTGTTCCTGGCCGGCGCCCAGAGCCTCCAAGGGGCGGGCCAGTGAGCGCGGCCCTGACCAAATTGGAGGCCCCGGCCACCATCAGGCCCGCCCTTCAGGTCAGTGATCTGCGGGTCCGCTTCGGCGGCGTGCTGGCCGTGGACGGGGTCAGCCTGGAGGTGGCGTCGGGCGCCATCCTGGGCCTGATCGGACCCAACGGAGCGGGCAAGACCACCATCTTCGACGCCATATCGGGGCTGGTGAAGGCCGACGGCAAGGTGCTACTGGCCGGAGTCGACATCAGTTCGGCCAGTCCCGAGCGTCGGGCCCGGGCCCGCCTCGGTCGGTCCTTCCAGGACGCCCGCCTGTTTCCATCCCTCACCGTGGCCGAGACACTGGCCGTCGCCTTCGAGCGCCACATCCGGGCCACCGACGTCATCTCCACCGCGCTGCGCGCCCCCTGGGTGGTGCGGACCGAGCGGAGGGTCCGGGCCCGGGTCGATGAGCTCATCGACCTCATGGGGCTGGGGGCCTTCCGGGACAAGTTCATCTCCGAACTGTCCACCGGCAGCCGGCGGGTGGTGGACCTGGCCGGCACGCTGGCCCACGATCCGCTGGTGCTCCTCCTCGATGAACCTTCCTCGGGCATCGCCCAACGCGAGGCTGAGGCACTGGCTCCCCTGCTCCTCCGCATCCGTGACCAGACGGGGGCCAGCCTTCTGGTGGTCGAGCACGACATGCCGCTCATCACCTCGGTCTCCGATGAGATCGTCGCCCTTGAGACAGGAAGGGTGATCACCCGAGGCCGGCCCGAAGACGTCCTGTCCGATCCCCACGTGATCGCCTCCTACCTCGGCACCGACGCCGCGGCCGTCGCCCGTTCCGGGGCCCTGATCGAGAAGACGCCGGTGAAGAAGGCCGCGGTGAAGAAGGCCGCGGTGAAGAAGGCCCCCGCCAAAAAGGCCCCCGCCAAGAAGGCGCCGGTGAAGAAGGCGCCGGCCAAGAAGGCGCCGGCCAACAAAACTGTCCGCGGCCGATCCCGGCCGGCTGGGAGCGGCGCCTGAGCGGCGCCCGCTCCGCTCAGCTCTGGAGCAACAGGCGGCGGAGGGTGTCGAGCGTCTCGGCCGTGACACCCGAGTCCAGGCAGTAACCCTCCACCGAGCCGTGCCGGTGCCGGAGGCCCTCGAGAGTTCGGCGCATGGCCCCGGCCGGAGCGGACAGGAGCCATTCGGGGATGACCGGGACCTCAGCGCCATTGCCGGCGCCGGCTATCAGGCGGCGCACCATGCGTTCCACGGCCGGAGCGCTGAGGGCGTAGTCCTCCACCACTGTGGCGTCGTCCACACCGAGGATCGAGAGGAGTACGGCGGCAAGTACCCCGGTGCGGTCTTTACCGGCGGCGCAGTGGAACACGACCGGGTGGGATGACGGATCGGCCATAACCCGGAGGGCCAGAGCGAGGGCCAGCGAACCCTCCTCCAGCATCTTGCGGTAGGTCTCGGCCAGGGTCTGCTCGGAGTCGGTGACGGCGGCCGGCCCGAGCGTGGCGTCGAGTGAGTGCAGCACAGGCAGGTGGTGGAACCGTTCGGCGCCGATGGCCACCACCGAGACGTGGCCGGCCGCCACCTCGTCCCAGCTGCGCAGGTCGATGACGGTCCGGATGCCGAGAGCTCGGATGCAGGCCCTATCGGCTTCGCTGGCCCGTTGCAATCCGTCGGCCCGGAAGACCTGGCCCCACCGGACGCTGCGGCCGTCCCGGGCCGGGTAGCCCCCGATGTCACGGAGGTTGTAGACCTCGGCCAAGGAGATACAGCGCTGCGCTATCGGGCTCCGCCGCACGACCTTGGTCGTCATTGCTGGTAACGGTAAGCCCTCGCCCTTGCATCCAGGTTACGTCCCGGGACGCGGCGGATGAACGTCGGGTGGATTCTGCCCATGTCCAGCCCAGAGGTCCCGTCAACTAGACGGAGTTCACCCAAACGTCAGCCGTGCGGCACCAATCCGTCGCCTGGCGCTCACCGCACGGCCACCTGCCCCTCATACCTTCCCCTGTCGATGGCCGCGCCCGGACACGACGTATTCACGCGGAGGCTCGCCTTCCTGACCCGTCCCTCCCGGAGCCGGGTGGCGCTGCGCCAGTT
Source organism: Acidimicrobiales bacterium (assembly GCA_035533195.1). GTDB lineage: Bacteria > Actinomycetota > Acidimicrobiia > Acidimicrobiales > JAJPHE01 > DAHUYE01. The sequence continues at coordinate 26,394 of DATLUK010000239.1, forward strand.
CCTCTCCGAGGAACTCGGGGAGGTGGCTGTGGTGGCCAACGACTCCGGCCTGGAGACGCTGATGGCCGGCGGTTCGGAGGCCTACGACGCCGTGGTAGTCGACGTCCCCTCCGGGGAACGCCTGTATCTCTGCGCCCGCCTCCGGGCCATCATCACTGCGCCCGTGGTGGTGCTCGGGGACGCCGACGGCGCCGATGCGCCCGCCTGCCTCGACGCCGGGGCCGATGACTACCTGGCCAACCCGGAGCGCATCCACGAGGTGGCGGCCCGACTGAGGGCCCTGTGGCGCCGCGCACCCCACCCGGAACAGCCCGCGCGGGTGATCGAGGCCGGCGGGGTCCGGGTCGACTTGGACCGATACGAGGTGGCCATAGGCGGAAGACCGGTGGCCATGCCTCTCAAACAGTTCCGGCTACTCGAGTTGCTGGTGGCCAACGCCGGGCGGGTGGTGAGCAGCCGGGCCATAGTCGAACACGTCTGGGGTCCCCTGGAACGGGTCGATCGCAACACCGTTCAAGCCCACGTGGCCCGCCTCCGCCAGACCTTGGGATCCGAAGATCTAGGCCAGCGGATACGCGCCCTGCCCGGAATCGGCTACACCTTCCCCCGTTGACAGTTGCACGGAACGAGACCAGGGCCACTATTGGGATCGACCTGGGCGGGACCAAGATCTACGCCTTGGCCGTGGTGGATGGCCGCATCGTGGGCGAGGCCAAGGAGAAGACGCCCGTCCGCGGGGGACCCCTGGCCGTGGTGGACGCCCTGGCCGCCGTCGTCCGCCAGCTCACCCCGGAAACCCCGGCTGGGGTCGGGGTGGGCGCACCGGGCGCCATCGACCACCAGTCCGGGGTGATTCGCTGGGCGCCCAACCTGCCCGGCTGGATCGAACCGTTCAACCTGGCTTCGGCTCTCTCGGCGGCGGTGGGCGACTGCCCTGTCCTCATCGACAACGACGTGAACGTGGGCACGCTGGCCGAGCACCGACTGGGCGCTGGGCAGGGCCATGACGATCTGGTCGGCATCTTCGTGGGCACGGGGGTGGGCGGTGGCCTGATCCTCGATGGAAGGCTGCGGCGCGGTCCGAGCGGCTTTGCGGGGGAGATCGGGCACATGGTCGTGCGCCCCGGGGGCCGGCGGTGTGGGTGCGGAGGACGAGGCCACGTGGAGGCCTATGCCGGCCGGGCGGGCATGGAGCGCCGGGCCCGGCAACTGGCCGAGCGGGGTTCGGACACCGTCCTGGTCAGCATGGCCAAAGCTCGGCGCATGACCTCCAGCGTCTTCGCCCGGGCCCTGGCCGCCAAGGACAGCGTCGCCCTCAACCTGGTGGAGGGGGCGGTGGAGGCTCTGGCTCAAGCCCTGGCGGCCACCGTGACCGTGCTCGATGTCCCCCTGGTGGTCATCGGAGGCGGTCTGGCCGATCGCCTGGGCCCGAGCTTCGTGGCCCGGATCGAAGCGGCCACAGCCGAACTGGTCCCCGGCGTACAGACCGGCGCCCTGCGGATCATCCCCTGTGACCTGGGCGACCGCGGCGGGGCCCTGGGAGCCGCCCTGATGGCCGGAACGGACATATCGTTACCCGTATCGGTGTAGTTCAACTTTCGTTCGCTTGCCCATCACGGACCGGGGGCGTTGGCGGGGCGCGGGTGAAGGATTACGTGGGCATACTGGTCGAACGGATGAGCGTCGACCGATCGAACTCGATAGTGGTCTCGGCCTGAGCCCTCCCGTCGCCGCCCGGAGGGCTCGACCGCTGGTGGCGGCGCCCGGCGTCGAGGCGCCCCACGCGGCGTTGCTCAACCGCGAGTTGTCCTGGCTCGACTTCAACCACCGGGTGTTGGCCCTGGTAGAGAACACCGACACCCCTCTGCTGGAGCGGGTCAAGTTCCTGGCCGTATTCAGCACCAACCTGGACGAGTTCTTCGGGGTCCGGGTGGCCGGCCTCAAGTCCCGCCAGGAAGCCGGCCTCGGCCCCGGACCGGACACGGGCACCCCGACCGAACAGCTG